>JAKSPQ010000041.1 GCA_024404665.1 Clostridia bacterium | reverse complement strand
ATGGAAACCGGAAACGAAGTCCTCAGCGGTAACCTTGGCGTAAACTTCGCCTTCGTTGGTAACCCAGTTGGCATCGTCACGGATCTTGAAGGTCCATACGGTAGCGTCATCGTTGGATTTCCACTCTGTAGCCATGCCGGGAATCAGAGTTCCGTGGTTGTCCTGAGTAAGAAGACCTTCGATGAAGTTGTTGGTGTAGTCACCGTTGGATGACTTGTTGTTGTAGACATAATCCAGAGTCGTGATGTCGAACATATCGATCATGGAATATGTCATTTCCTTCTGCTCTTCTTTTGCGCAGCCGGCAAAGCAGGCTACAAGCATCAGAGCAGCAAGAAGAAATGAAACGACTTTTTTCATTGCGTCTCTCCTTTATAAAATTTGAATGATTACAAAATAAAACACAGATTAATGCTATATACACATAATTATACTCTTTTTTTTTCTAAAAGTCAATATAATTATCATTCTTTATTGGCAATAATACATTTTTTGAATTATTTTTTTAGGAATAATTCATTATGATTTGGCAGAGCGAGTAAAAACAATAATAAAGATGAAGACGGAAAGCCGGGGATGCCTTAGGAATCAAAGACTCCTGAGGCCCCCGCCGAAACCAAACGCGAGCAGTTTATCTCATTCCCTTGTCGTAAGGAATTCCCTCAGCCTTGGGAGCGCGTGACTTACCCGCCGTGAACATAAGCACGATAAGTACGGCGGCATAAGGAATAATATTGTAGAAATACATGGGAAGACCGATCTCCTGAAGGAGGAAGACGCCGTCGCCGTTGATGTCGATGGACGCATAAGCCGAGCCTATGCATCTGAGAAGGCCGAACAGGAAGGAGCCCAGTGCGATGCCGACAGGCTTCCAGTTACCGAAGATCATGATTGCTATCGCAAGAAAGCCCATACCCGCCACGGAGCCGGCCGCGGTGCCGCCCGCAGACGTCGTGATGTAGATGAAGCCTCCGAGGCCGCCGAGAGCGCCAGATATCGTTGTTCCGAGATATCTCATGGCGCTTACGCTGACGCCGACGCTGTCGGCAGCCTGAGGATGTTCTCCGCAGGCTCTGAGTCTCAGACCCGTCTTGGTCTTGTAAAGGAATACAGACAGGGCTATATAGAGCCCCAGCACGATGTAGGTCGAAATATACGCCCTGCTGAAGAAGGCCTGCAAAAACTCCGGAAGCTCGGTATTGAGAATTGCGAAGTTCAGCGTTTTTCCGCCGGGAAGAGTGGGCATCACAAGCTTGTCCTGCATAAAGAAGATCTTGATGACAAAGAGCACGAGGGCAGGAGCAAGCATGTTGACTGCGGTTCCGGCAATAGTCTGATCCGCCTTGAGCTTTATTGCCGAGAACGAGAGAAGCAGCGAAAACAGCGCTCCGGCTATCGCCGATACAATCATGGCAATGACGTATATAAGCTGAGGAGATTCGGTGAAAAGACCGCTTTTGATAAAAGCATATACCGTAAGCGCTCCGCCGAAGGAGCCGAAAATCATAATACCGTCAAGAGCGATATTGATGATACCGGAACGCTCCGCAAACATACCCGCCATAGCCACGATAAGAAGAGGGATCGTGCAGATAAAGGTCTGTTGAATTAAGAAAGTCATCTGTTCTCTCCTCCTTTCGCGGTCAGGGTCTCCGCAGTATCAGCATCCTTCTTCCCTTTTCCGGCAATTATTCTTCTGAAGAACGCACCGACCTCAGGGAAATAAGAACGTATAAAGTTCGCAAAGCCGGCAAAATAAATGATTACCGCTACAATAAGATCGGAAACATACTCGTTGAATCCGGTATAGCCCGCAAGATTGTATCCTCCCTTTCCGAGATAACGGAGGAAGACAGAACTGAATACGACCCCTATGGGATCGCTGCCGGCCAGAAGCGCAACGGGAATTCCGTTGAAGCCGGTATCCGGAAGCGAGGAATAGGTCTCCCAGGCAAATTCGATATTGCCGTTAAGATAGAAGAATGAAGCTCCCATTGCGGCAAGTCCGCCGGAGATCATCATAGAAAGCATTATGTTTCTCTTTACGTTCATACCGGCATACTTGGCCGCATCGCGGTTTGAGCCGCAAGCCTTGAGCTCATAGCCGAAGGTGGTTCTGTTTATGACGATATAAAGCACCACCGCCATGGCAATAGCAATGAAGATGCTGATATCTATATTGGAGCCCGGGAAAATTTTATCAAGACCGAGCTTCGGAGCGGCCACTCCGTTGACGGAAGTCTTGAGCGTGTATGCGGTGTGTCCGGAGGCGACATTCAGATATCTGCTTCCCTTGAAAATCCAGCTTACAAGGTTTGCCGCTATCCAGTTGGTCATAATGCATACTATAACCTCGTTGACACCGAGAAAAGCTTTGAAAAATCCGGGAATCATTCCCCAGATAACTCCGGCGACCGTTCCCGCCAGAATCGCGGCAATCCATACGATAAAGCCCGCGAAAGCGCTGCCGCCGGTGGGTATCGAAAGCGCCGTAATAATCGATGCGGCAGTTCCCATAAGATACTGTCCGGGAGCGCCGATGTTGAAAAGTCCGTTTTTGAACGCGAGAGCAACCGAAAGGCCGGTCATAATGAGCGGAGTCGCCTCAAAGAACATGGTACCGATGGCGGTCATAACGTCGGCTCCGCTTCCGGAAGCAAACGGACCGCCGAGGATGATTCCGAGTCCCGACAGAGCCTCTCCGACAGGTATTGACGGCGTAAAGGCCGCGAGAAGCAGAAGGATCACAAAGCCCACGAGTATTCCGCAGACAATGCATATCAATGCTGATATGAAGCCCTCCATTTTCGGGAGTTTAAGCTTTTTGTCCTTTGTGTTTTTCATTATGTCTTATCCTCCCCTCTTTTCATATTGTCGCGCTTGGCTCCGGCCATATAAAGGCCAAGCTCTTCTACGCTTACGGTCTTGGGATTCAGCTCACCGACAAGCTCGCCCTCGTACATGACAAGGATTCTGTCGGAAAGATTCATGACCTCATCGAGCTCAAGAGAAACGAGCAGCACCGCGCAGCCCACGTCGCGCTGAGCGACAATTCTTTTGTGAATGGCCTCGATAGCGCCTACGTCAAGGCCTCTCGTAGGCTGAACCGCAATCAGCAGATCGTGTTTCCTGTCCATTTCGCGGGCAACGATTGCCTTCTGCTGGTTGCCTCCGGACATTGCCCGCGCGGCTGTAAGGGAGCCTCTGCCCGATCTTACGTCATATTCATTTATAAGGGAATCGCTGTATTTTCTGACCTCATTAAAACGAATAAAGCCGTGGTCAGAGAATTCGGGCTCAAAATATCTCTGAAGGACCATATTCTGCTCGACTGTGTAATCAAGCACAAGTCCGTGCTTGTGTCTGTCCTCCGGAATATGGCTCATTCCTCCGGTCATTCTCTGTCTTACGCTTGCGGACGTGATATCCTTTCCGTTCAGGAGAAGCGTTCCTCCGGACACCGGAGCAAGTCCCGTGAGCCCGTAAACGAAATCCGTCTGGCCGTTTCCGTCGATTCCGGCAATGCAGACGATTTCACCCGCTCTGACTTCAAGAGAAACGTCATGCACTGCATCGCGCTTACGGATTTTTGAGGGAACCGTCATATTCCGGATTTCGAGAACGGTCTTTCCGGGGTTTGCATCGGCCTTATCAACCGCAAACTTGACTTCTCTGCCGACCATCATGGAAGACAGCTCCTCTTTTGTGACCTTATCGGTATCCACTGTGCCTATGTATTTGCCCTTTCTTAAAATAGAGCATCTGTCAGACACAGCCTTGATTTCGTTGAGCTTGTGCGAGATAAATAGTATGGACTTGCCTTCTGAGGCAAGGTTTTTCATTATTATCATCAGCTCATCGATTTCCTGAGGTGTAAGTACAGCGGTGGGCTCGTCAAAGATGAGCACCTCGTTGTCCCTGTAGAGCATCTTGAGAATTTCGACGCGCTGTTGCATTCCAACCGTAATGTCCTCGATTTTGGCGTCCGGATCGACGGCAAGGCCGTATTTTTCGGAAAGCTCAACCACCCTTTTACGGGCGGCCTTCTTGGACAGGAAACCGAACTTTGTTTCTTCGGCTCCCAGAATAATGTTGTCAAGAACGGAAAATACCTCAACCAGCTTGAAGTGCTGATGAACCATTCCGATTCCCAGAGCTGTCGCATCGTTGGGATTTTTAATTTCGACCTCTTTGCCGTCCTTGTATATTTTACCCTCTTCGGCTTTATAAAGACCGAAAAGAACAGACATCAATGTGGATTTCCCAGCTCCGTTTTCACCGAGAAGGGCATGGATTTCACCTCGGCGAAGCCTTAGCGTTATGTTGTCGTTGGCAACGATACCGGGGAATCGCTTTGTAATATTTCTCATTTCGATGACATAGTCATCGCCTGCGGCACCGCAAGGAGCAGCCGTTCCCGCGATACCTTCTTTTTTTGTTTTTTTTTTTCCGCAAAACCTCTCTTCATGTCGGAGTAGTGTTTCTTTGTAAAAACCGCACGGCAAAGCGGTGCCGTGCGGTATAGTGGTAAGGCTTATTCGAAGCTGAGAGTTACGTTAGTGTAACCGCCCTTGGTGAGCCAGTCGGTAAGCCATGCGGCGCTGTTGCAGTCGGTGGGAGTTTCGCTGTCGGGAACAAGAGTTCCGTTCTTGATCTGAGCATAGAGAGCATTGTACTCTGCAAGTGTCCAGGTCTTGAGAGTGGAGAAGGTATCGGTGGGAAGGCCGGTAGCATCCTCGGCGGCACCGAGAGTTACTCCGCCCTTTTCAAACTTACCGTCATAGAACTTGGCAAGCATGAGCTTTACGGAAGCGGCGAGGCCCTTGGTGGCGGAAGTGATGACTCTGTCGGACTCATAGGACTGGTCTACGTCAACACCGATGATCTTGGCGTTCTCGTAGGTGGCGGCAGCAGCCTTTACCGAGTCGAACATGGATCCGCCGCAGGCGAATACGACCTCGGTACCGTTCTGATACCAGCCGGAGATCTGGGACTGAAGAGCATCGGAAGCCGAGAAGGAAGCGCCGTTCTGGAAGCTGAACTTGATGCCCAGCTCAACGCTCTTTTCCTTGGCGGCAGCGGCGGCACCCTGAACGAAGCCGAAACCGAAGCGGTTGCAGGCAGGGTTGGATCCTCCGCCTCCTCCGGTGAAGCCGAGCTTGGTGTAGCCTTCCATTACGGCAGCGTAACCGGCAAGATAACCGGATTCCTGCTCCTTGTAGGATACGCCTACGACGTTGTCAAGGCCGAGATCCCAACCGTCGATGAAGATGAACTTCACTTCCGGATTGTCTTTGGCGACGGTCTTGATGGCGGTTTCCTGAAGGAAGCCGGGAGTAACAATAACCTTGGCACCGTTATTGATAGCCTGTCTCATGGCAGCGATGCGGTCCTCATCGGTCGCATTGGAGCCGTTGGCGGGCTGGTAGTACTTGTAGGTCTTCTTGTTCTCTTCGGCATAAGCCTTTGCGCCTTCGTATGTTCCCTGGTTAAAGCCCTTATCCATGAGCTGACCGACATCGGTTACGATGGCGATCTCATAGGTAGCCTTAGAGCAGGCAACTGCGGACAGGCATCCGAGCAGCATAATTGCGGCAAGGACGAGTGAGAGTGTCTTTTTCATTGGATTTGTCCTCCGTTTTTATTATTACCGGTTATGAGCACACAACGTCCGTTCGGCATCGCTGCGATAAACCCGCGGGCGCATTTCCGGCAGAATTCAGATTTTTGTTAAAACGGAATCATTTTGATTCCGAAGAGAAATCATCGTCGCTCTTAATGCTGTTGAGCTCCTTGATGAATGTCTCGATGTCCTTGAACTCCCTGTATACGGAAGCAAAGCGGACATAGGCAACATCATCGGCATCCTTCAGCTTGCGCATAACCATCTCGCCGATGTCGCCGGAGGTTACCTCCTGGCTCATGGAATTGTGAAGCTCGTTGTCAATCTCGTTCACGATGGTTTCGGCATTTACCGGTCTTTTTTCGCATGCCTTCATTATTCCGCCGAGGAGCTTCGTTCTGTCGAAAAGCTCTTTTGAGCCGTTCTTCTTTACAACGACCAGCTGTACGGACTCTATAACCTCAAAGGTTGTAAAGCGCTTCTGGCACTGCATGCATTCTCTTCTGCGTTTGATATTGTTTCCTTCAATGTTCTGGCGCGAGTCTATAACGCGGCTTTCAAGGCAGCCGCAGTTCGGGCATCTCATTATACAACCTCCGCTTGTTGGATCCCGCGGTTATGAAAAGCCTGAGGCTTCGGAGCAGAAGCGCTCTGCGATGCTTCGCCGACTTAACGGAACCCGGGTTCGTTATTCTATATTAAGAAACAGTATTGTGAAAACCACGGCGACGGCGAGGAAAAACAGACCAACGACAGGAAGAAAAAGAAACTTACTGCGTTCTTTTCTCTTATCCGCCATCCGGGTTTTGTAATCGTAAAAGGTTCGGTCGGTTCTTTCGGCGCCGGGAATCAGCATTTTCACCGTATGCGAAAGCGCATATGCTATGCCGTCGAAGACACCGGAGTAAGATATAAGCACAAGACATCCGATGCCGAATATGGCGACTCCGGGAATCGTGAATGCATCAGCAAGTATAAGATACCTGCGTGACAGCTCGAGATTGAATGAAAAGTCCCTGAGCCACAGCACAACGATAACAAACAGAAAACCGATAACGAAGCTTACGCCGTATGAAATCAGCGCTCTTTTTAGTTTTTCGTTCATATTACCGGCAGATTAATCGATGCCGAATTCGGCGCGGTACTTTTTTTCCTCCGCATCGTCGCAAAGAACGAAATGACCGTTTCCGATTTCCCTCATAGTAGGCTTCGATGACGAATAATCGTGGTCCTTCAGCGGATTATAGGTAATACGCCTATGATTCTTTTCGTAATGAGGATCGGGGAGAGGGATTGCGGAAAGAAGCGATCTTGTGTACGGATGCATGGGATGTGCGAAAAGCTCGTCGGCCTCCGCAAGCTCTACCATCTTTCCGTAATACATAACGCCTATTCTGTCAGAGAAATACTTTACAACCGAAAGGTCGTGAGCTATGAACATAATGGTAAGTCCCATCTGACGGCGAAGGTCGTTCAGAAGGTTGATGACCTGAGCCTGAATGGAAACGTCAAGGGCGGAAACGGGCTCGTCGGCAATGATGAGATCCGGCTCCATTACAACGGAGCGGGCGATGCCTATCCTCTGTCTCTGTCCTCCGGAAAACTCGTGGGGATATCTTCCCGCATGCTCGGGAACAAGGCCTACGGTATTCAGTATGCCGTATACCTTTTCGTCTATGTATTCCTTGTCCCTGATTCCGTTTATTACCATTCCCTCGGAGATAATCTCGCGAACGGTCATACGTGGATTGAGAGAAGCTATGGGATCCTGGAAAATCATCTGAATTTTTGTAATGAGACGGGTCTTCGAAGCGATTCTTCTCTCGCTCCTCCATTCTTTTCCGAGCTTCTTCTTCTCTTCTTCGTCAGACGCGGCGGCAATCAGAGCCTTATACTTCTCATCGCACTTCTTTACAAGAGACTCAGCGTATACCTTGTCCGACTTTTTGTGATCGAAGCGGGCCTTTTCTATCTCCGCCCTGTTCTCCGCTACCGTCTTTTTAAGACCGGCCTTCAGAGCCGCAATACGTTCTGCAGCCGAAGGATCGCCGCTTTTTCTGATTTTCGCGATTTCGGAAGCGGTTTCGGCCTTAGCCTGCTTGATCGCATTCAGGTACGAACCGGTTCCGGCGCAGATTCTCGTACCCTTAAAGTAAATGCTTCCGGATGTAATATCGTATATTTTGATAATCGAGCGTCCGGTTGTTGTCTTTCCGCAGCCGGATTCGCCGACAAGACCGAATACCTCGCCCTTTTTGATATCGAAGCTTACGTCATCGACAGCCTTGGTATATTTACCGTGTCCCACCTTGAAATACTGGCAGAGATGCTCTACGCGGAGGAGAACATCTTCGTCGTTTCTCAGAGTATTGGTTTCTTTATCCATTGACGGCATCCCCCTTTTCCTTCATTCTGGCAATACGGTCGGTGATGATTTTCGGAGGCGTGACCTTGGGAGCATCGGGATGGAGCAGCCAGGTTGCCGCTCGGTGAGTGGGTGAAATCTCAAACATGGGCGGCTGCGCTTCGAAATCAATCTCCATCGCATACTTGTTTCTCGCGGCGAAAGCGTCTCCTACCGGAGGATAAATCATATTCGGAGGAGTTCCCGGAATCGATTCGAGCTTTTCGCTTGTGTCAAGATCGGGCATCGATGAAAGCAGAGCCCAGGTGTACGGATGACGGGGATCGTAAAAGATGTCGTCGGCAGTGCCGTATTCGACTATCTTGCCCGCATACATAACGGCGATGTCGTCCGCCATATTGGCAACGACGCCGAGGTCGTGTGTAATGAAGATGCAGGACAGGTGACGCGTCTCCTTGAGCTTGTTGATAAGCTCAAGAATCTGAGCCTGAATGGTAACATCGAGGGCGGTGGTGGGCTCATCGCAGATAAGGATATCGGGATTTGCCGAAAGCGCTATCGCAATTACGATTCTCTGTCTCATACCGCCTGAAAACTCAAACGGATACTGATTGAATCTTATTCTGGAATCGGGAATGCCGACCTCGTCCATAAGTCTGATGGCTTTTTCCTTAGCCATTTTCTTTGTGACCTTGTATACAACGTCGTGAGCCTTTTCCCTGAGGAAGGCGATGATTTCGTCGGCGCTTCTTCCGGAGTCGTAAGAGCCCTTGTTTTCTATATCCGCCGAATACTTTTTCTTAAGTCCGGATATGACGCCGACAATGTCTCCGCGGAGCATATCGAGATCGAAGACGGTCTTCGGAAGCACCTTCCAGTCGACCTGTTTTCCCTTAGCAATCAGCTTTTCGCGTTTTTCCGTCTGACGCTCGAAGCGCTTCTCTTCTCTGGGATTCTTCACCTTCCACTCAAAATATCTGTCCGTAGCATTTTTGACGGAAGACGGGAAGGTATACGCAAGGCTGTCCTTGTGGATTTCAAGTCTGTCAAGCGATGCAGATACGGCCGCCGACATCTTTTTTTCGAGCTCGGCAGACTGCTTCTTATCAATTTCGTTTTCACCGGCAAAGTAGGCTTCGCCTTCGGCAAGAGCATCTATGGCCTTTTTCTTGCCCTCGACGGACTCGAGGAATGCATATTCGCATGCTACGGAAAGATAGCTTCTGAAGCTGTCAAGGAAATCTTTGTTCAGGAATTCCGATGCTTTTTCGTTGATTTCGGCGATTGTCATTCCGTCATAGTTCCGGTCGGTCGATTTCATATCATAATAACCGATGCCGAAAAAGTCCGGGACATCGTTTGACAAAAGCTTTTCGAAAAGCGCTTTGGACTTTGAAATAATCACGGCTGCAGCGGCGTCGTCCCTGTCGGAAACAGACGTGAGTTCTGCTATTACCGAGGATATTTCAGCCGTCTCTCCCTTTGAGAAGAAGGGGTCCTTTGACGCCTTGAGAGCCTCTGCGGTCTTCTTAAGCATTTCCTTAGTGCCGACCTTGGCCTTCTTTTCAACCATGAAAAGATAGTCGGAAATGTCGCCGAGTATCTCCTCCGCCTTCACGCGTGCCTCATTATAAGACACGGCCATCCTGTTTCCGTGAATGTTGAAATCGTCAAAGGTTTTGCACATAACGGATATTTCCGCAGCCTTTTCGGGCATAGCTGCGGTCATCTTCTCCTTTACAAGCGCAAGCTTGGTGTTAAAATCGATTCTTCCGTTTTTCCTCTTGGCCTTGTTTTTGAGAAGCATTGCTTCCGTAATCTGAGGGCCGATTTTAACTATGGGATCGAGCGAGGACAGCGGATCCTGGAAGATCATTGATATTTTATCTCCTCGGATGGCATGTATCTCCTCCTCGTCGATTTTGAGAAGATCGCGGCCGTCATAGATGATTTCTCCGCCCTCTGTTATCGAGTTGCCGGCCTGAATGCCGAGAATGGCCTTTGACGTAACCGATTTACCGGAGCCCGACTCACCTACTATGGCAAGCGTTTTTCCGCGCTCAAGATTGAAGGAGATATCGCGAACGGCCTTTACCGTACCTGATGACGTACGGAAGGATATTTTCAGATTCTTGACTTCAAGTATATTTTCAGAATAATTCATAATTATCTTCGTTTCCCGAGTAAAATAATCTTATATAGTCAGAGCTTGGCTGCGGTCACTCGTCAACGCCGCGCAGCGAAGGGTTGAAGGCATCGCGAAGACCGTTGCCGAAAAGGTTGAAGCAAATCATCAGCAGCGAAATGATGAGGGCGGGATAGAACATAAGGTGAGGATAGGAAATCCATTTGCTGCTGGCATCGGAAAGCAACTGACCAAGAGACGTAAATTTGGATCCGCCGAGGTTCACGATTCCGAGGAACGAAAGCATGGACTCGGAGAAAATTACGCCGGGAATGACAAGAGCGGACGACGTAATGATTGTTCCCAGAGAATTCGGGAAGATATGCTTCCAGATGATTCTGGCATCGCTGGCTCCGAGGGTTCTCGCAGCCATTACGTATTCCTGATTCTTGAAGCGGTAGAACTGAGTACGTACGCCGGAGGCAGTTCCTATCCAACCCGTAAGCACAAAGGCAAACAGAAGAGACGGAACGGCTCCGACCTTTTTGGCCAGATGAATCTGGAACAGAGTCGACACGACGATGAAGGGAACCTCGACGAGAATATCCGAGATTCTTTCCATAATAATGTCAACGGCTCCTCCGTAGTATCCCTCGACGGCGCCGTACATTGCGCCTATAATGAAGTTGATTATCGATACCGAGAATGCAAGTATCAGTGAAAGTCTGATACCGGAGGCCATTCTCAAAGCGAGATCATATCCCGAGGAATCGGTTCCGAGCAAATAGTTCGGGGCAAATCCGTTAATATACTGATAATAGGAGTAATAGAGAATTCTGACCTGATACGATGCGGTTGAGGCGTCTCCTCCGCCTACGAATCTGAAGAACTTCACGTTGCCCTCGGAGTCTCTTTCGTAATTGTCCTCAAGCACCAGATCTTCCTTGTAGGAACGGCTTGTGTATTGACCGTTGTTTGTTTTCTTTAAAGGCGTTCCGTTTGCGGAGGTTTTGTACCACCAGTTTGCATCCGTCGCGTCAAAGCTGAACTCGTTATCCGCGATTATGGGATAAATGAGCTGAATTCCGGTCTCGTTCTGCCAGTCGAGCATTTGCTTATATTCATCCTGAGTTACCTGCTTGTATATAAAGCCCACGGAAAGAACGGAATCGAATCTTGTGGTGTAATAATTGTCTTTATTCTGCGTTTTGATATCGGACAGTCTGATAACCGGACAAAGCTCGCTCTCAAGCGCTTCGCCGAGAGAAACGACATTATACCCGTTCGCCTCGTTGGATTCGGCAGCGACTCCGAGAGCTATCATATTGATGAAAGCGCGTTCGTTAAGGGTATCCTTGCGTCCGCCGTCCAGAAAACCGAGCTTCATTTTTGCGATCTTGTCGATTCTGGGCTCCTTCATCTTGTAATAATTGTCTCTAAACTGTGCGTCATGGGAGAAGGTGAAAAGCGGAACCAGAAACGCGTACAGAATTATCAGCGAAATAATGACCGTGGCAACTATCGATGCCTTGTTTTTTCCGAAACGCTGCAGGGCGTCCTTAAAGTATCCGACGGGCTTTGTTTCAAGCTTTACGTCGGTAATTCTTTCGCCGTTATTGACAAATCTGAATTTCTCGGAGGAAATCTCAGGTATCTTATTATTCATAATCAAACCTCAAACAGCATTTTTTTGTATCCGCTAAAAAAAGCGGCGAATTCTTCCCTTCCCGAGTACGTGTCGGTAGGGGACGGAAACATAGCAGACAGATTATCTTTCGCCCATCCTGATTCTCGGATCGATGAAGCCGTAGCTCAGGTCGACGATAATTCCGGAAAGGAGTCCGACAAAGGTGTAAAAGATGGTGTCGACCATGAAGACGTCATAGTCCAGCTGGTTGATGGCCTGAATGTAAAGCTGACCGACACCGTTTATCGAGAAAATCTGCTCGATGATCATCGATCCGCCGATTATCGAAATAAAGCTCGAAATAATCATCGGAAGAATCGGAACCATCGCGTTTTTGAGTGCGTGTCTGACGGTTGCCTGCGCTCTCGTAAGTCCCTTGGTTCTTGCGAGGAGCATGTAATCCGAAGTAAGGGTTTCGGTAAGCTCGGCTCTTGTGAAACGGCACAGATAAGCGATTTCGCCGAAGCTCAGGGCTATGATTGCCGGAACCATGCTGTAGAACATCTTCCATGTGAACACTCCGCCGGCATCGGCAACCGAGTAAACGACGAGCGGGAACCATTCCAATTTGAAATAAAGCAAATACTGTACTATAAATGCGTATACATAGCTCGGTACGGATACGAAGAGCATAATCATTACGCTTATAACGGAGTCCTGCCACTTGTTCTTTTTTATAGCGGCATAAATACCGAGCAGTATTCCGAGAGGAGTTGAAAGAAGCACCGAGCAGAAGTTTACCATGATAGTCATGGGCATCTTGCCGAGGAAGAAATCAAAGGCCTCGGTAGTATATCCCGAAAGCCTCCAGGCGCGGCCGAAGTCAAACTTTGTAAAAATGTTTCTCAGATAGATTCCAAACTGTACAATTATGGGCTTATCGTACCCGTATGCAGTCCAGAGAGCCTGAATTTCGGCCTTCTGAGCGGCGGTTAAGCCTTCGGGATACGTCATGGGAAGCATGCGTATCAGCATGAAGCACATGGTACAGATAATAAAGAAGGTGAACAGCATGAGAACTATTCGTTTGATTACATATTTAAGCATTTATCTAAGTTGACTCCCTTCGGTTTTTATTCGTCGGTAATTACGGCATATCGGTATGCTTTCAGTCGGTACCGAAATCACGGTCTGAAGGCATAACGATGTGTCGTAAATAAACACCTTTCGGGGAGAGCCCATGCATAGGGGCTCTCCCCTTATTAAAGGATTACAAAATCTGAAATATCAGATATTATTTGTAGATCAGTTCTCCGCCCTGAGACTTTACATACTCGGTCCACTGTGCATCGGTATAGTTGTAGGTCATGAGTTCGATGCCTCCGAAACCGTACATGATGTTATAGTCCTGAGTATAGTAGTTAACCTTGAAGGAAAGGAGAGACGCGGAAGTGGTGGAGCAAAGCGGGATGGTGTAGAACTTGTCAAGGATCGCAACCTCGAGCTGAGCGGTGATGTCGAGCTTCGTAGCATACTCGGCATCGGCGTATACGCCTTCTCCGGAAAGAGCGCCGGCCCACTCCTGATAAGTCATGGTAACGTCCTTGCCGTCAACCTTAAGCGTAAGCTTTTCGCTCTTGGGATCCCAGGAGCCGATCTCGCATACGTCGTACATATCGGGATCAAGGAATACCTGGAACTTTGTGAACGGATAGAAGGCGGCTCCGCCCCATCCGCCGTAACCTACGGCATACTTGCCTTCGGGAACGTCAGCGTATCTGTTTTCAAGATTTCCGAGACCCTCGAGAGTGATCTTACCGATTCCGGTTCCCTCGGCGGCGGCATTGAGCATATCCTCAAGCATCTTTACGGAAGCATAGTGATCGGTAGTCATAGCGGCTGCCGTCCATGCGACGGTAATCTTGATTTCATCGTTTTCCTTGTAATCGCCGGCTGCAACGAGTTCCTCGCAGGCAGTCTTGAAATACTTGGCGGCTTCGGCCTTGTTATAGCCCGTAATGGACTTGTAAGCATCTTCGAGAGTCTTGTAAAGCTCACCGTCTCCGTACTTTACGCCGTAGAAATCAACGATGCCCTTCATGGCAGGCTCGGAGGTTCTGTACTGGGAGGAAGGATCCTCATAGGCGTTGTAGTAGTAGAGGTTGTTCATAAGGTAAGCGGCGGCCTTATAGCCCTGAGTTGTTCCGACCCAGGTGCTTCTGTCGATGGCGAGAGACATGGCCTTGCGGAAGTTTTTGTTTCCGAGAACGAGACCGTTCTTGTTAACGCCTTCCTTCTCGAGGTTTTCGAGGGTGGCTCTGCCGACGTTGAAGAACAGCGTCATGGAGTAGGTCTCATCGACCTTGTACATACGGCTGGAGGTGGCGTAAGAGGTAAGATCGGAGGCGGAGGGAGCCCAATCGTCAAGCTCACCCTTTAAGAAAGCAAGCTTTGCGGCATCATCGGTGAGAACGTCGATGACGATATCGGTGGTCTGATACATCTGAACGGACTTACCGTCAACCGTGAAGGAGTGGTCGCCGAGTTCGCCGGTGAAGGCAAAGAGGTTTCCGTACTCATCCTTCTGATAACCGAACCAGTTCTCGTTCTGTGTGAACTTGACCTGCTTGTCGGCCTCGAAGGCGGCCATCTTATAAGGACCGTAGGACATGGTGGTGTCCTTGGAGGTTCCGTAAGAGGTTACCTTAATTCCGCCCTCTTCCTTGATGAGCTTGGTGTAGAGGGGTTCGTATACGAGCCAGTCGGAGGTGAGGCTCGTGCGGAAATAGTTTATATCCTCATAGGTGTTGAGGACGTAGCGAACGGTATAATCGTCAACCTTGTAGAAGCCGACGGTTGAGAAATCGTAGTTCTCGTTGTAGTTCTTGTTCTCTTTGTCATAGGTGAAGGGAGCGTACTCATCGAAATAACCGCTTCCGCAGTAGGTTTCGAATACTTCCTTGGCGGAGAATACGTCCTGATCCTTGGAAGGATCTCCGGTCTCGGAGTAAACGGTCTCGTCATCGATTTCGAGGTACTGAGGGCATTCCTTGCCGTCAGCGGAGAGATAACCCTCGGCTCCCCACATTTCCCAGATGTTAAAACGGATTTTTACATCGGGGTTATCCTTGATAAACTGTTCAATGTCTTCCTCAAGGATGGTGGTGGGAACGGTCTTCTGAAGAGCGAAGTAGTAGTTTGCGGCACCTGCTACAGCGGATTCGCCGTTGTAGAAAAGGTTGGCTCTGTAGTTGAGCATGGTGGGGTCAAGAAGAAGCTTCATAGAGGTTACATAGGTATCGGCGTTGATCTTCTCGCCGTTTTCCCACTTAAGGTTCTTGTTGAGCTTAATCTCATAGACATAGCCGGCATCGGCATCTGTCTTGGCACTTCCGTACTTTACAAGGTCATCCTTGTGATCCTTGGTTACGTCGGTAACGGATTCGGCAGCAAGGTAAATCCACTGATACTCGGCAGCCTCGGTGTCCTTGATGGTCATGGTGCACAGAGGTGTGTAGAGATAGGAAAGGATGGCGTCGTCGGCATTGGTTTCCCATGTGTGGGTGTTCCAGTTGTTTCCGATGGCAGGCGAGTAGGACTTATAGGTATAAGAAACCTTCTCGGTGTACGGAGAATCAACCTTCTTACCGCACGAAACGGAAGCCGCGACGCAGGCGGCGAGCATAAGAACCGCAAGAACGGCGCTTACAACTCTCTTGGTTGTCTTGGTCATTTTTTCTCCTTTGTTTTTTTGCGATCTCTCGCATAAAATTATTATTGTCTCTCTTCCTAAATGGTTATCCCATTTTAAGAATATATTATACCAAATAATGCAAAAAAAATCAAGATTAAGATAAAAAACATTTAAAATTCATGTAACTTTCAGAAAAAGACCGCCCCCGAAATCATTTTTTAATGTTTTTCTTCCCTTGTTATAACCTTAAAAAGGGTATGCACAAAGCCGTGACTTTGTAAACATACCCTTAAATTTACCGGCCGGAAAGGATTCCGGTATATTTTGTTTTATTTATCCGACATTCGCTTCCGGGCGTAAAGCCCCGGCCGGATGTTATTACGAAAGCTTGTTTCTTCCGGGGAAGGTGTTGAATTTATCAGGAACCCAATCGGGGGAAACATCGGCAACGGCCTCCTCCGCTGTGATTGCGCGGTCACCGTTATCTATGTCGATGAGCGTATAAAGATCGTTGCCCATTCCGAGCTCCTTCATGTATGAAAGCTGACGGAGTCCGTGTCTCGATTCTACTCTTTCGATGAAGTCCTTTCCTCCTCCGGGGAGCGAATAAATGAGATCGATGCAGGCATTATCCACAGCAAGGATATCCTTTGACGCTAGAATGCCGATGTCCGGTGTCACAACGGGAGCCGCGTCGCAGCCCGCGCAGTCGCAGTCGACGGACATGTTTCTCATAACATTGATAAATGAGATGTGACCGGCAAAATTATCAACGGTTGCCTTTGTAGATTCGGTCATTCTCTCCATGAATTCTTCCTTGGATATGGACCACATATCGTCGGAGCCCGTAACCGTGTGGATTTCCTTCTTCCCCACTCTGCCGTCAGCGCAGCCTATGCCGATGTTCTTGTTAGAACCGCCGAAGCCTCCCATGGTATGTCCCTTGAAATGCGTAAGGGTCAGGAAGGAATCGTACGACGGAAGAGTTTCTCCGACATGCATTTCTCCGAACCATTTACCGCCCTTTACCGGGAGCACCGTAATTCCGTTTTCGTCCATGATATCGACGGGACAGAAGGTCCATCCGTTGATTTTCAGCGTTTCCCTGTGAGCCTCAGTGGTATATCTGCTGCCTTCGTAGTATGTGTTGGTTTCGACGATCGTCGCATTCTCAAGACGTTTTTCAAACAGATTCTTCACCCAGGGTCTCGGAATGATATTCGGACCTTCGGCTTCGCCTGTATGAAGCTTAACGGCGATTTTGCCGCAGAGGCCGTCAGATACTCTGTCAAATATTTTCATAAGTCCTTTTTCGGACAGGTCTCTCGTGAAATATACGGTTGACTTCTCCCCGCTTCTCTTTTCATAAGGGACGTAGACGTTGCCGTCGGAGCCCGGTGTTTTAATAAATCCGTTCATAATTATCCTCCGAAAGTGATATTAAACAGAAAGCCCCGAAACCTTGCGATCTCGGGGTTCTTTCCGGAGCTGCTAATCAGAATCGAACTGATGACCTCATCCTTACCAAGGATGCGCTCTACCGACTGAGCCATAGCAGCGTCAACGTGCGATATTATACCAAAAAAACGAAGGATTGTCAAGAGTTTTTTTAAACTTTTTTAAAGATATTTTCGGTTTGTAAATTGGACTGCGCTGAAAATTGACCAATTCTTTTTTGGCAGTTGCAAAAAAACTTTGGGCACATCCATTGTCATAAGGGCATCCGGGGCCCCTTCGGCTTTGCTCTGGCTTAGCACTTTCCCATTTCTTCTCCGACTGACGCCCCCGGAACTTCCTGTACTGACGACTAACTGACATATTTCTTTTCTGTACTCCGGTGTGTACTTGCTGTTGTTGTGCTGCCTGTCTTTTTTCATTTCTTT
>JAKSPQ010000040.1 GCA_024404665.1 Clostridia bacterium | reverse complement strand
TTGAGCTTGGTTGCGAAGTCGGAGGTGTAGGAATTGAGAGCGTTCTTAGCGGTTGTTCTGGCCTTATCGGCAGCAACGTATTCAGCGCTGTTCTTAACCTCGGTAGCATATACGACAGCGTCCTTGATGTTCGCGGGAACGGTAGAGGAACCGTCGAAGTATGCGAGATATTTCTCAGCCTTGTTGTAGGCATCGAGAGCGATGGCGTATTTACCGCCAAGGGTTTCTTCGGGATGCTCTTCGGCCTTGGAAGCAGTGGCGAGATCGTCAAGCTCCTTGATGAAGTTGTCGATGTATGCCTTTTCAGCCTTTTCGGCAGCGGCAAGAGCAGACTTGGCAGCCTTGTAGTCGGAATCGGAGGTGTAGCCGGCCACGAACTTCTCGTTGAACATATCAACGGCAGCCTTGGCAGCTGCGTACTTTTCGGCGGCAGACTCAAGCTTTGCTACGAGAGCATCGCTTATCTGGAGCTTTTCGGCGGCAGCGGCCTTGTCGGATTCCTCGAGAGCCTTTTCATACTCGCTCTTTGCAGCCTCGAGATCGGCGGCGAGCTTCTTGTAGTCGGCATCCTCAAGGTAAGCCTTTTCGAATGCGTCAACGTCGGCCTGAGCCTTTTCGAGATTCTCGGCGATTACGAGATAAGCATCCTCGGTCTTGTAAGCGAGGGTGTATTCCTCAAGGGCGGTCTTGGCTTCCTCGTACTTCTTTACAAGTTCGATGTATCTGGGATCTTCCTTCATGGCACCGTTAAGCTTAGCGGATACCTCGTTGAAGTTCTTTTCGGCCTTATCGACTTCAGCCTTGAGCTTAATGTAGTTCGGGTTGGTTACGTAAGAGCTTTCAAGCTTTGTTCTCTCGAACGCAGCATCGTTTCTGGCGGTGCAGGCGGTTTCGAAGGAGGCAAGAAGCACCTTGATGGGAGCGATGGCATCAAACTTGTTCTCAAGAGCGGTCTTGGCGTTCTCGATGGAAGTCTTGTTGCTCTCCTCTGCCTTGTAGGCGGCGGAGTTCATGTAAGTTTCGTTGTAGTTCGAAACGTAATCCGTTACGGCTCTGTCGGCCTTCTCGGATTCGATTCTGGCAGCAGCGGAAACGGGAGTGAAGGCATCGAGCTCGGCCTGAGCCTTGATAACGGCAGCCTTGTAGCTGTTGGTGGTGTTATCGGGATCGGCGAGTTCAACGGATTCGATGTTGGCGTCATCGATGAGAGCCTTAACCTTCGCATATTCGGCGCTACCCTCGGGAAGAGTTGCGAGCGTCTTTGTAGCGGAGGAAATAATGGTCTTTACGACGCTGGTTCTGGAGGAGAGTTCGGACTTTGCGGCGGCAAGAGCATTGACGGCGGCATCGTAAGCCTCGGCCTTTTCAACTTCGGCAGCGGAGTAGCCGGCGGGATTTGCAAGAATCTTCTTGTACTCGTCGACGATAGCCTTATCGGCAGCCTGAGCGGTCTTGAGAGCCTCGGCCTTTGCGTTCTTGTCTGCTACGAGAGCTGTGTAATCGGAAGCTCCGGTGTATGCAGTCTTGAATGCGCCGAGAGCCTTGGTGGATTCTTCAAGCTTTTCGCAAAGCTCAACGTACTTTTCGGCATCGGCAACAGATCCGGCAACCTTGACGAGAGCGGCAAGATTTTCCTCTGTGGGAGCTTCCTTGTACTTGGCAAGAAGAGCGGCGATACCGGCGATGCTCTTTTCGATAGAAGTCTTTACGGCATTATCGAGAGCTTCCTTCTTGGTCGCGGTGCTGTTCTGGTTGTTGCCATAGGTGGCGGCAGCCTTATCATAAGCGGCTACGATTGCATTGTAGGCAGCGTTTCCGCCGGTGGTAAGACGGGTCTTGTAAGGATCGTTGATTTCGGTCCAGGCCTCGAGAAGCGCAGCCTTGATCTTGTCGGCGCTGTACTTTTCGTCGTTAACGGCCTGTGCGGCTGCTCTCTTTTCGGAGGTTGCGATAACCTGATCGACAAGAGTCTGCATACCGACTGTTACGGTTACGTTACCGTTGATGGCAACGGTGTAGGAGCCTTCGTCGTTGGCAACTGCCTGGTTGTAGAAGGCCTGTACCTGAGTGAGGTAGTTGCTGGCGTTATCTACGGCATTTACACGACCGTTGAGGAGGCTCTTGATTCTTTCCTTCTCTGCAAGCTCGGCGGCAGCCTTTTCCTCGGCGGCGAGCTTGTCGGCAGCAGCCTGAGCGTCTGCGATAACTTCGTCGGCATCGGGAACACGTTCACCGATGAGGAACTCGTGAGAGGTAATGAGATCGAGCTGGAGATCCTTGGTAAGATCGTTGATGAGGTTGTAGTACTTTACGACGTCATCCTTTAAGATGTCGTATCTTACGGAATAATACTGGCTGAGGAGGTTGTTCTCCTTGAGCTTGGAGTAATTCTGATAGCAAAGTACGAAGTAGAGGCCGGCACCGTTTTCGATAGCCTTTAAGAGGCTGTAGCCGCGGTTGGCGTCCATGTTAAGAGGAGTTCCGGCGAACTGCTTGCTTCCGTGGAGCACGACACCGATGAAGGGCACGGATGCGCTGGATCTGGTGTAACGGCTGGAATCAAGCGGAGTGTTGATGATGTAATCAACATACTTCCAGGTGTAGGCATTGGCGGACTCGGTCATGACGTCCTTGAAGCTGTTGCTGATATCGTTCATGGCGGATACAGTCTGCTTCTTGGAGTCCTCACGGTTGTAAGGCTCATCCTCGTCAAAGTCGGAGTTCAATGCGTTACCGAGAGTGGATACGGAAATGGTTGTTCTGATTCCGTCACCGTAGTACTTGAGCAGGTTGGCGGAAAGCTTCTCATAGAAGTGAGAATAATATGCGGCGGATACGCAGAGCTCAAAACGGCCGAGCATGGTCTGTCTTGTGGCGCTGTAGTATCTCTTGGACATGTAGGTGTTGTTGATGGACTTAACGATGTGCTTCTTGAAGGTAAGACCGTCGAACAGTGTGTTCGAGCTGGATCTTACATAAGCAAAATCGAATTCGGGGAATACCTGGAAGCCGTTGGCATTTGCATACTCAACAAGCGCCTCAAAGCCCTTGGCACCGCCTACGGCCTTTTCCCATTTAAGCTTATAGGGGATGGAGGCAAACATACCGCCGTTGGCATAGCCCGTGAGCTTGAACTTAATGTTCTTTACTCCCTCGGCGGCGAACTCTTCATACATGGTCTTTACGTTTTCAAAGGATGTAAGAGGAGTCATTACGTTTACGGGAAGCGAAAGTACCTTTTCTACGGTCTCGAGAGTACCGAAGGTTTCGATGTATACGGGGACGTCCTCCGCAACGTCGTCCTTGGTAAGAGTGGTAAGTTCGCCCTTTGCAAGGAGATAATCTCTGTAAGCCGAAGCCATGCCCATCCAGGTAGGCTCATAGGACTTTTCAAGCTTATTCTCTTTTGCGATTTCGTTATCGGTAAGCATGATGTATCTGATCTTGTAGTTTCCGACATACTTTCTGGAGGAAACTACGGTCCAGGTCGCGTTGGCACCTACGGAAATCGCGTTGGCGAGGTTGTAGGAGTCCTTCGGTCTGGGATAGAAGAGCATGCTTATGGAGTTGTACTTGGAAAGAGATCCGGCATGGTAGGTGGAGAGCTCTGCGAGAGCGTCACCTTCCTCGATGATGGCGACAAAGCCGCGATCCTCGTTGTAGGTGTAGTCGGTTTCAACCTCCTGATATTCGGCGGGAGAAATAACTTCACCGGTTGTGGGATCCTTGATTTCATCGGCGATGAGAACCTTCTCGGTCTTCTGACGGATATCGTGATAGTTGGTTACGATACCGAAAACGGGGTAACGGACAACCTCGGTATGAGTACCGTTGATGTTGTTATAAGCGAAGTCGGCGCCGTAAACCTTGGCGTTGATGGTGGTTGTGTTGTTGGTGGCAAGATCTTCGTGACGGAAGAGAGTACCTGAACCGTCGGGGAAGAAGTTGTAACCCGTGAATGCTTCAGCCTTCTGTCCGAGGAGGTAGTTTGCGCCGGCGCCCATGTAAGGAAGTACGGAGATGTAAACGAGCTGATAGAGAGACTCGTCGAATCTGAGACCGTTTACGGGGCAGCGAACGGACATTCCCCAATCGTCAAGGGTATACTCAAGAGATACCTTGAAGAGGGCGGGGTTCTTGTCGGAGCCTTCATACTCGGTGAGAGCATGGTCAGCCTCGAGCATTTCGTATGTGTAGGAAGGGCAATAGGTCTTGATGTAGTTTTCGATTCTCATCGTCTCGGTGTTGGTCGAGTCGGTGGCGAAAACATACACGTTCATCTTCTTGCAGATGGGGTATGCGGCCAGAAGAGAAAGTCTCTCACGGTCGGTAGCGCACTGGTCCTGAGCCTTGTACTGATAGTAGGCAAGCATCTGGTTGAAGTTGAACCAGAGCTGGTTGCCGGAATCAGCCATGGCCTGCTGACGCTTTGAAACTGCGAAATAATCGCGCCAGTTAAGTTCAATAAGACCGGAATCGCGGGAAATCTCATTGATTTCGTTTGCGAAGGGGTCAAGAATTTCGGATTCAAAGCGGGATTCCTCAATGACCTTGGGAACCAGCATTCTGGTTTCCTCACGTCCGATGGAGTACTCTACTCTTACACCGTTCTTGATGTTTTTGATCTTGATCTGTCCACGCATAGCGGCTTCTTCAAAGGAATACATTTCCTTCTCGGTGTCGTTATCAACGTATCTGACCATTAACTGGGAGAAAATCTTCTTTTTGGTGGAATCGGAGGGACCCTGCTTGGAGGGGTAAGCCGCACCGATGTCATAGGGGTTCGAGAAGAGAATCTGACCGGAAGCAAGGTCCTTTGTGGCAACCTCGCCGGTGAGCTTGTCAACCCAGAGCTGATATCCGTCTTTCTCGTACATCATCTCCATGGTCTCGAGCTTGTCTTCTGCGGTGGCAAATTCAAGCGTGAGATACTGCTCGAGCGTTGCGGAATAATCGACCTGGTCGGTAGGCTTCTTTGTCTTGGAGTCGATCTCATAGATGATGTCGACGGCATAGGCACCGATTTCGGTCATCAGCATGCTGAACAGCAGCAGGACAGTCAGAGTAAATGCAATTATTCTTTTCATTATTAATCTCCTTCTGTCTTTACAGTCGATAGTTAATCTCGACGATGATGTTGGTAACAAAGCTTACCATTCTTCCGACGAGAGTTGTGAAAAGGATTGCCACAAACATAATGAATGCCATGGCGACGATGGTTCCGAGGGTTGTAATGATGTTCTTCGAAATGGTGTAATCGTGTGTTACCATCATACCGAGGAAGATGAGCAGGAACGCCCAGATCATAGCGATGGTGTTGATGAAGTCAACGATCTGAATCTCGGTGGAGATAGCCATATTGGAGTAGATCGTGGTGGGGATCATCAGCAGCGGAATCGGAACGAGAGAGTAGCTGGTTGCGATGAAAACATCCTTGAAGCTTCCTTCACCTTCGAACAGGGTGGTAAGGCACCAGTTTCCGACGATGAAGAGCAGGAACGGAACGATTACTCCGAGAGCGTCGTTGATAATTCCGGCATAATGCTTTTCGGGGTTTACAAGGTATCCCGAGCCGATATCCTGGTAGAATACGGCGAAAATGGTAACTGCGATAAATACGAGCGAAGCTCTTACTGAGCCTCTCTTCTCATGCTTAAGATCCCAGAAGCCGTCGAACGGGTGGAACATAAGATGGAATACGAAGAGCAGCTCTTCACCGAAGGTCTTCTTCTTTCCGTTTGTTTCGGCGCGCTTGTTAACCTTGCCGGCAAACTTGAAGAACATAACAACGGCTACGATGATTACTATGACGATTAACGGAATGAGGAGAACGTTTCTGGAAATCCAGTCTTTTCTGATTTCCTTGTAGGAATCGGACCAGCCGCTGGTGGAGTAAGCGGACTCGTAGTAGGCCATAGCCTCCTTGTACTCACCGTTACGGTAGAGAGCATCGGCAATACCGATGTAAGCAACGTCAAAGTTGGAGTTTCTCTTAAGAATCTCGGTCCAGTCGTCAATAGCGCGGTCGTACTGACGGGTGTTCTGATTTGCGAGAGCGTTGATGATGATGTCACCGTACTCGGTACGCTCGTAAACCGTAAGATTCTTGTTGGTCATATCGAGAACGAGCATCTTTGCGTCGGACATATACTCGATTGACTGAATGCTTACAAGGTTACCGAGCTGGGAGCCTGAATCACCGAAGGCGAAGAGGAGGTTGCCCTGTTCGTCGTAGGTGAAGATCTTCTGACGTCTGGTATCGATGATGGACCAGGTGTATTCGGGTCCCGCTGCAACGTCGATGATCTTGGAGACACCGTTGATGGAGCCGTCGGACTTGGATCCGGAGAAGGCTACCTCACCGGCAGGCGGCCAGAAGCCGTTTCTTGCCATAACCTCGTTGCCCGACTTGTTGAGGAGCTTAACGGGGAGATAGTCGCCGGATTTTGTTTTTCCCTTTATGGCCGAACCGACCTTGCTGTCGGAAATCGAAGAGGTGGGTACGTACATAAAGCCCTTATCGTTGAGATCGATGTTGTGGACCTCGGATGAGATGTTCTGAACGGTCTGAGCTCTCTGGTCGGCCGTCATGATCTTTCTCCAGAGCTTGGCCCAAGCGGAGATGGCAACCTTCTGAGCACCGATGAAGGAGATGAAGGTTCCGTCCTCGTTAAGAACGATAACACCCTGATAAGTGGTGGAGGATACTACGTAAAGTCTGTTGTAGTCATCGACGACAAGCGCGACCGGTTTGTAAACCGAGCCGGTGTCGAAGAGGGCATCTTCAGGCTGGGGAATCACTTTGATGAACTTACCTTCAAGGTCGAAAGTAACGATTCTGTTCTGGTTGGTATCTGCAACGTAGATAATCTCGGAGGTAACGTATACGCCGGAGGGGCTGTTGAGCTTATCCGGAATACCCTGATCGTTGATGAACTCGGATATTTCAAACTTCAATTTGAAATATCTGTCGAGAACAACGATTCTGTTGTTGCCCTTATCGGAGATGTAAACGTTGTCCTTCTTGTCAACGAATATATCGCTCGGGTTGTCGAGGTTTTTGCTTAAACCCATATAGCTCGAATCGATCTCCATGATGGGAGTGTAAGCATCGGGAGAATACAGCGGCTGTCCGTCGAGCGAATAGGTGTAAGTCTGGTAGGTCCTTCCGGCGCTTACCGGAAGGGCTGCCAGCATCACCGACAGAAGGATTACAGTCACAACCGCGATGGATATTTTTCTTAATTTCATTGCGGCCTCCTTAATCCTTCATGCCGGAAGAACCCATCGTTTCGATGATGTTCGACTGCGTAATTACGAATACCAGAATAGGTACCGCCATCATGATAACCTGAGAAGCGGCCGAAGCGCCTGCACGCTTGATACCGCCGGCGGTAATCTGACCGATAGCGTAGTTGAATGATTTGAGCTGTTCGGAATGGATGTAAATCGAAGAACCCGCGTTCCAGAGATCCTGGAAGCTGTAAATGATCAGAGTCAGCCAGGCGGGCTTAACCATCGGCATTGCGATGACCCAGAAGGTTCTGAACTCGGATGCGCCGTCAAGACGTGCGGATTCAAGAACGGCATCGGTTACGTTGGACTCCATGAACTGCTTCATGAGGTAAAGACCGAGGGTGTGGCCCCAGGCGGGGATGATCAGAGCCCAGTAGGTATCTACCATGTGAAGTGCGCTCATGATAATGAAGTTCGTAACGGCGGTAACCGTCTTATGGAACATCAGAGAGGATCTGACGGCCTTGAACATCCATTTGCGTCCGGGGAACATTACCTTGGAGAAGGCATAAGCGGCAAGGGATCCGAAGAAGAGGTTGCCGAGTGTTCCGAGTACGGTGATAAATACGGTATTGAAGATATAACGGGAGAACGGTACCCAGGAAGTATTCATGAGGACGAAAAGGTCCTTGAAGTTTCTGAAGGTAGGGTTCACAACGTAAAATCTCGGAGGGAACATCCAAAGTTCGTCCAGAGGCTTTAACGACTGCATTACGACATAAAGCATGGGAAGGAACATGAAGGCTCCGAGAAGAACGAGCAGCAGTGTGATGCCCGCGTCGCCGCCGACCGAACGGTTCAGTACGACTTTATGTTTTCTAGTTCTCAGTCTGGCCATCTTACGAACCTACCTTTGAAATCAGCTTCTTGACCAGCGCATTCGCGCCCATCATGATAGCAAACAGTACAACTGCGATTGCAGATGAGTAACCGACCTCGAAACGGGCTCCGCCGTAGTCGTTAAGGTGATGCATGATTGTCCATGCGCAATAATCGACAGAGGGGTTTCCGCAGAGAGCGTCAACAACGCCGCCGAAGCCGAAAGAACCGGTGATCGACATGATAGCACCGAACATCAGCTGAGGCTTCATTGTCGGAAGAGTGATGTACCAGAGTTCCTGCCAACGGTTTCTTACACCGTCAACGGCGCCCGCCTCGTAAAGCGAACGGTCAACGCCCTGAAGACCGGCGATAAAGGAAAGGAACGAGGTACCGAGAGAGGTCCAGAGAGCAACCACGATACACAGAGGCATAACGTACTTTGCGTTCTCGAAGAACTGAATCTCTTCGTTTATGAGACCGAGGTTAATAAGGGTTGCGTTAACCCAACCATAGGAGTCTCCCGAGAAAAGTGTACCCCAGATAAGGTAAACCTGACCCGAAATGGAAGGTGCGTAGAATATAAGTGTTACGACGGCTCTGATTTTCGGCTCGAGCTCGTTGATGAACCATGCGACCATGAAGGACATGATATACGAAGCAGGGCCGACGATAGCCGCGAATACGAAGGTATTCTTTACGGCGATGAGGAAGATGTCGTCGTCAAGGAAAAGGCGGATGTAGTTATCGAAGAATACGAAGTTCGGTGTCTGAAGAAGGTTGAAGTCGGTAAAGCTGATTACCATCGACACAACCACCGGAGCAACCGTGAAGAGTAGGAACACCAGCATGAAGGGGGCTATCATAACGTAGCCGACCTTATTGCGGTTCATCTCTTTCAGTGTCCAACGAAACCTTGAAATATCCTTCTGAGATCCGGCCTTTGCTGCAGTTTTTGCCATTGGCTTTTCTCCTTACTTTGATTAATCAGTGGTTGGAATCGAGGGGGTAGGATGCCTGGTATGTCTTGAGACAGTCAGCGCAAACGGTGACATATCCGCAGATCTTCTGAATCTTCTCGTCATTCGGAGCCTTGGCGGAAAGAGCGTTTCCGGCAGCTCTCAGGGCATCGATGTAAGAGTTCTCGCAATATGCCTTGAACGTCGAGTTGTTTTCGATATTGCTGATGGCCTTCTTCAGGGCATCAATCTCAGCCTGGCAGGAGGAAAGAGTTGCTGCATCGAGAGCTTCAATCTCCTTAAGGACCATGTCCTTTCTCTTGCTGGCAAGGGTCTCACCGACCTCAAGAGTTTCAAGTCCGAACTCGGCGCGCTTTCTGGTGATTTCCTTATTTATAATAGTAATGTAGCTGAGCAGCTTGGAAACCGGTTCTTCGCCGTCGTTGTAAGCGGCAAGGAAAGCGAACTTGGTATAACGGCCGATGATGTAAGCACCGGGATAGTTCGGGATGGAGGCGAGGTTCTGGAACTGGGAAATAAGAGCTCCTCTTTCCTTGTTGGTCCAGGGCATCGTCTGGAGAGCGGTGATGTTGGCGGTACCGTGCTTGGCGGAGTCGCCGAGGATGGCGATCATTTCGTTGGAGTAGTCGACCTGGCAATCCTTGCCGACATGCCACTTCATGAAGGACCATGTTCCCTGCTCGTTGTCGCAGCCGTTGATCATAACGATGGCGGAAACGGTGGAAACGGATACATTGTTGATGTAGGTCTTGCCGGTTCTTTCATCGACGAGTTCGTAGCCGGGCACAGGTACGAATTCCCAGGCTCCGCGAAGCTCGGTGGCAAATACGACGAGGTGGTTGTAAGTGCCGTTGTAGCCCGCGATACCGATAGGCATCTCACCGGTTCTGAAACGGTTGGTAAAATCATATTTGTACGGGAGGGTGTACATTGTGAACATGTTGCACATGGTTTCGAAGGAATCAAGCGCAAGGTTCGAATCAAGGTTGATTCTCATGCCGCCGTCGGCAAAGAGGGTTCCGCCCATCTGGTACAGATAAATCTTATAGTCGTTCGACAGACCGATGGTCATAGAGTTCTGGCTGAGAACAGTGGCTGCCTCGAGCAGATCGTTCCATGTGTCGAGCGATGTGATACCCAGCTCGTACATGATATCGGAGCGGATAAACATCATCGGGAAGGACTGTGTTTCGGGCAGTCCGTAGTAGTGCATCTTCTCGTCAGCATCCGGGATACCGAGAACCAGCATGGCAGCATCGTTGAACTGCGCATCGGGGTTCTTTACGGGCAGGCCTTCAGCATCGTAGATGGTGTTGAGCTTGTCGTCAACCTTATAATAAAGCATATCCTTAAAGCCGTCGTAGTTTTCGATTCCGAGCAGAGCTCCGCGGATAGCATAGTTGATAACGTTGTCTTCACCGAGTCCGATGTAGGCATCGGGGCCCTGTCCTGCCAGAATGGAAGGAAGCAGTGTTCCGCCGGCAACGAGCTTAAGGTCTACGGTGTAGCCGGTAGCGGGAGTGAAGTCGTTATTGATAAGGTTTCTGATAACCTGAGCCTGGTCACGGCCGTAGGCGTTCCAGACCTGGATGGCGTCCTTAAGCTCGGTCTCTTCGACCATGGCGCCCATACGGTTGTAGTTTCTGAAGAAGGAGTGCCAGAAGGAAGCGAGCTCGTGTCCGAGGGACTGGAAGAAGTTGGCCTTTCCGCGGGGAAGCTTGGCTTCGCTGTTCTGGATAACGATATAGTCAAACTGAAGAGGCTGGGTCTTTGCATTGGAAAGCCATGTTCCGAGGTTTCCGATGTAGGACTTCAGCTGAGACATGTTTCTCGCGATTTCATCCTCGGGGTTGCGGCCCATCTTGTCGAGCAGCCAGGATACCTTGTCGAGGGTGGCGATGTTGGAGGACTTGCCTCCTGCGAGGGAGTTGAGCTCTTCGGCGATGGCCTTGATTTTCTCGGACTGTCTGATGATATCGATAACGGTATCGGGCATAACGGTCGAGAAGGAATAGTCACGGGATTCGTCGGGGGAAGCTCCGGTAAGTCTCATGATATTGAGGTAAGCGGCGGTGATGGCGGCGAGCGAAGCCTGAACGGCTCTTACGACGTCGCCCATGGTACCGAGGGTGCACGCGAACTTGAGAGTGTACTCAACGCCGGCCTCGAAGTAGAACTCGCAGTTCACGTATTCGATGACCTCGTTGCCCTTGCTGTCCTCGGTGATTACACCGAAGCGAAGAGGCTGGGCGTTCCAGTCGGTATCGTAGTTGAAACGGAGCTCTCTGGCCTCGTCGAACGGAATGCCGTTGTAGTATCCGTCGGCGCTGGGAGCGACCTTGCTGTCGCTGTAGATGTAAAGAGCTCTGGAGGAGTACATACCGTCGTTGACATTCTGTCTGAATCTCGGAACGATCTGGTACATACCGGAGGAGGCTACCAGGAATTTAAAGGAGACCCACTGCTGGGAAACCTGCCACTTTTCACCGCCGATGGTATTGAGCACAACGCGGCTTTCGTCTGTGGGGCTGTTGACAGCGGAGGATCTGTCTTCAACCGGATAGATGGTATTGGTGGAGGTAGCGTAAGGTGTTTCCGCTTCGAACTTGACGATGTCGCTTCCGGCAGGCTTACCGGTGTACTTGGAGGAATACTCCTTGTAGCTTATGATGTCCTCTGCGGGAAGAAGCTCGATGCTTCCGATGGCGAGCGCCTCGGAAAGAGCCTCAAGAGTAATGGTGTTTTCGCCTGCTTCAAATACAAAGGAGAAAGGATCCTTATAGAAGCCGTCGATGTCCTTTACGGTGTATTCGCACCATTCGGGGGTCTGAACGGCGGTCGAGCGGATTTCGTTGTGGTCGATATCCTGCTTGAAGTATCTGATTGTGCCGTCCTTCAGTGTGTTTTCATCCTCTGCGTTGTATACGGCCTTCCAGACCTTGGTAAGTCCTACGGTGTATGCCTCGCTGAAGGGAACCTTTCCGTTTATACGGAGAATTCTCTGGATGGATGTGGAGCTCGATTCGGATTCGGTAGGCCAGTAGTTAAACTTCATAACATACTTGCCGGTCTTCGGAATAGTGAACTTGTAAGCCACGATTCCGTCGTTTCCGGTTTCGAGCGCCTGTTTTCCGTCATGCTCGACAACGCTTACTTTCGCGGTTGTGCCTGCCGCAAAGTATTCGGTACCGTTAATGACGAATTTTTCGGTTGCGTTGGGGTAAAGGCTCTCGTCAGAGTACTTTTCGCTGTACTGCTGATACGAAAGGGCCTCCTGCAGTTCCTTTGCGGTTGCGATCGCGTTGCTGGAATAGGATATTTTCGTTTCCTGATCCCCGTCTGCGGCGGCTACGGATATTCCGAAGCAGCCCATAACGGTCAGCGCGGCAAGCAGAAGAGCTGTTACCCTCTGGAGTTTTGTTGCCATAATGGTTCCTCCCGGTTAAATTTTTTTATTTGCCAATATAATACCACAAAACCGCGAAAAATTCAACAGTTATTTTTCAAGCTATATTATATATATATATTAAAAAAAGGCGCGATTTTTGTGATTTTTTATTGCAGTCACCCGACCGCATCGCGCCGTTCTGCACATTTGCCGATTCTTGCTGTTTGTTCACAGTGAATATAGGTAATTCAAGTTTACCCCGATCTTTTTTCCTTTCCCCGAATCTACGCCGCAGCAGGCATTTTTTCATGCCTTCCGGGCATTTTTTGTCAAAAGGGACCTTTTGTCCGACCAACGATGACAAATACAATTTACCTCATGCTCAAAAATATAGTTGCACGCGCATCTTTTTTATTCCTGCCACCTGCCTGTTTCTTCAAAATCGGAACAGCATTTTGGTGCTTTTTCACAAAAATTGTGAATATTTTGTTAATTTGATAAAGATTCTCATTTTTCCCATATTTTGAGACACTTTTTCGCACCCCGGAAGAGAAATCCGGAACTGCCGGCTGCAGGAATGAGGGACCTGCCTTTCCGCGATACCGGAGCCTTTTCGGCTTGCTTTTATGCATGTGTTCCTGCATTCCGGCCGCAATGAAAAAGGCCGGAATCGCCCGGCCGTGAAAAAAGCGGGCAGACAAAAAAGAGAACACTCTCTCATGCCAACCCGCTGATATGTAATTATTGTTTTCAGTTTTCTTCTGTAATAACGCCTTCGGTTTCGGGAGAAGGCTCGAAGATCGATCTGAAAAGCCTTATGTCGCTTATGCTTTCATGCTTCACGGCACCGTATTCGCGGGACGTGATTTCTCCGTTTTCCAGCGCTTCCCCGCAGCGGTTAACCGCAGCCTCAGATACGAAAAGCCAGATGTTCTTCTTTTCGATTTTAAGAATATAGCCCGCTCGCTTTGACGCAACGGCGGAGCCGTCGAAGCAGATGTCGACTCTCCATTTTTTTATTCCGGTAACCGAAAAGCCTTCCGAAATATCGGTAACCGCCTTTTCGTTCTTAACCTTCCATTCATCGGGAACAAATGTGTAATTCACTTCCGAGCTCATAATATCGGACAGCTGAGAAAGCATGGCTTTATCCGTGCATTTCTGCGCAAAGTTGTTGAACGAAACCGCCGTGATCCTGCTGTTTTCCTTCTCTGCTCCGTCTGCAAGCTTTCCCGTGACGGTAAACAGAACGATTCCGTCATTTCCGCTTACCGCGAGATATTCTCCGGTCTCATCGTTTTTCACGAGATAAAGCGGAGCGCCCGTAAGCCTTTCTCCGACTTTGCCCACATAAGCACCGAGCTCAAAGCAGAAATCCTCAGAGCCCTCGACAAGCCTGTAGGTTTCGCCTCTGTATTCAATTACATTCACGGACTCCACGTATTTCGCCACCACCGGGTTCCTGTTCTTCCATTTCACGAAGAAAACAAGTCCGGCAATAACCGGAATCACGAAGAGCAGCGCAATAACCGCCAGTGCCCTTTTAGTCATTTCAGATTACCGTTTTTTCTTTTTATTTTTCTTTCCGCCGCCGTTTGCCGTACCGTCCCCGTCATCTGCGGCGTCTTCACTGTTCTTTTTATCCCAGGGGAATTTCACCTTGTTTTCGGTTCCCTGGCGTATGCGGCTGAGGTTCGTTCTGTGTCCGAAAACCACAAGTCCCGCCATACACAGGGCAATCGGGATTCGTATTCCCGCCATGGCTCCGCTTCCGTAAAAAACCGCATATACCTCATAGAGGAACAGCGGTGCCGTAACGGCGGCCATTACAGAGCCCAGAGACACCATTCTGCTGACGAGCAGAACCAGCGTAAAGATTACAATTGCGATGACCGCCACCGGCCAGTCCGTAAGAAGCAGTACTATTATTGAAGCCAGAACTCCCTTGCCGCCCCTGAAACGGTAATAAATCGGAAACATGTGTCCGAGCACCGTAAACAGGCCCGCGGTCCACGCGCCGGTATAACCGAGCGCAGCATAGCCCGCAGCGACGGAGAGCACGGTTTTCAGCACGTCTCCCGCGAGAGTGAGGAGTCCCGCCGTTTTTCCGAAAACCCTGAACATATTGGTCATGCCGGCGTTTCCGCTGCCGTATTCCCTTATATCCCCGCCGTAAACGGATTTTGATACGACTATCGCGGAATTTATGCTTCCGAGGAAGTAGCCGGCGGCAATGCTTGCGAGAACGCAACAGAATACGATAATCATATATGCGGTATCGCCGGGAAGGTTTCCGTCAAGGATCGACAGCGGTATCCCGTGTTCTATTATTTTATAAAAGCTCATAAACCGAGAAATGCCGCGCCGATTATTCCGGCGTCGTTACCGAGCTCAGCGATTCTTATTTCGGTTTCGGGAACAATGCCTCCGCCGTACTGCTCTTTGCGGACAATGGGCAGCAGCGGCTTCAGAAGTGCATCCTTTTCGTTGGAGACACCGCCGCCGATGGAAATTACTTCAGGTTGGAAAATGTTTACGATATTTGCGAGTCCTACTCCGAGAAGCTCTACGTATTTGTCTACAACGTCTGCGGCATCCTTGTCTCCGAGCCTCATGCCGTCATATGCCGTACGCGCTGATATTTTCCCCTTCTTCTCCGCAAGATCCTCCATGACGGTGTGGCGTCCCGCAGCGCGGCACTCCTCGATTTTTTCCCTGGTCATGTCGATGAGGGCGGTAGCGGAGCTGTAGGCCTCCCAGCAGCCGCGTCTGCCGCATGAGCAGGGACGTCCGCCGGCGCAGATTACGATGTGGCCGAGCTCTCCGCCGGCATAGTTGAAACCGGACTGAACCTTGCCGTCGATGATGATACCTCCGCCGACACCGGTTCCGAGCGTAATCATTACGGAGCTGCGGGTTCCTCTGGCGGCTCCCGCGACGGCCTCGCCCCATGCGGCGGCGTTGGCATCGTTCTCCACTCTGATATTTTCAACCGGGAATCTTTCGCGCAGCATCGCGCAGATCGGAAGCTTTCTGAAGGGAAGGTTGTTGGCATACTCAACGACGCCGTCGTCGTGATTTGCAATGCCGGGGGATGCTATGCCCACGGCGGCTATTTCACAAATATCAACTCCGGCCTCGGCAATCAGGGTGCGGCAGGCCGCAGCCATATCGTCGATGATGAGCTCGGGATTTCTGTCGGCGCCCGTCGGTACGCTGACCTTCTTTATGATTTTTTTATCCTCGGTCACAAGTCCGACGGCAATGTTGGTCCCGCCGAGGTCGATTCCTATTCTGTACATGTTTTTTCCTTTCCGCAAAAAATCAGATTAATATGGTTTATTCTTCTGTATCTTCAAGTCTGATATCCGCGCCGAGCTTGCGGAGCTTGCCGACGATATCGTTATATCCGCGCTCTATGAGCTCGACTCCGGTAATTACGGTCGTTCCCTCCGCGGCAAGTCCCGCGATGACAAGCGCGGCTCCCGCTCTGAGATCTACGGCCTTAACTTCCGCACCGCAGAGTCTCTCTACGCCGTTTATGGTGGCTGTTCTTCCGTCCACCGTGATATCGGCTTTCATCTTGGCCAGCTCCTCCACATAGCGGAATCTGCTGTCGAAAACGCCCTCGGTGATTACGGATGTTCCGGACGCCGAGGCGAGCAGAGCTCCGAACTGAGGCTGCATATCCGTCGGGAATCCCGGATAAAAGAAGGTTTTAAGATTGGTTCCGTTGAGTGCCGAACTTCTCGTAACGATCAGGGATTCGTCCTTCTCGTCAACGCCGACTCCCATCTCCTGAAGCTTTGCGGTCACGGTTTCCATATGCTTCGGAATTACGCCCTTAATGTTTACCCTTCCGCCGGTTGCGGCGGCAGCGGCCATATAGGTTCCGGCCTCTATCATATCGGGAATTATCGTATAGGAGCAGCCGTGAAGCTCCTCGACGCCCATGATTTTAATAAAAGAAGTACCTGCGCCCGTGATTCTCGCTCCGCACATATTTAAGAAGTTCGCGAGGTCTACGATGTGCGGCTCTCTGGCGGCATTGTCGATTGTGGTTCTGCCTCTTGCCGTAACTGCCGCGAGCATTACGTTTATGGTCGCGCCGACGGATGCGATGTCAAGGTATACGGAGCCGCCGTGGAGGCCTCCCGCGCCTGCGGTGACATGGTTACAGTCATCCTCGTTTAACACATCGGCGCCAAGTGCCTGGAAGCCCTTGATGTGCTGGTCGATGGGGCGAACTCCGAAATTGCAGCCGCCGGAAAAGCCGACCTTGGCGTCGCCGAAGCGGCCGAGGAGCGCACCGAGAAGATAAGTCGAGCCTCTGAGTCTTCCCACCATGCCGTTATCGGGGCATTCCGGGGACAGCTTGGATGTGTCGATGATAACCGAAGTGCTTCCGGTTCTGCGGATTTCCGCTCCCATCGCGGCAAGTATGTCTAGCGAAAGATTCACGTCGGTTACATCGGGGAGGTTCTCTATGGAGCACATGTCTCCTGTAAGTATTGTCGCAAAAATTATCGGCAGAGCGGCGTTTTTCATGCCGCTGACGTATATATCGCCCTTCAGCTTATTGCCGCCGTTAATAATAATCTTTTTCATCTCAGATTCAGCCCCCGCATCACGGGGTTCCCTGTAGTTATTTTTTGTCGCTTCCGTTCCTGCCTCTCGGGGCACGGCAGCGGAAAATGCCGGCGCAGTGACCGACACTATATTTTAACATATAATTTGAAAAAAGAAAAGAGTTATTTTTGTTTTAAATTATTTTTTTGTTTAAAACCGCCGAAATCAATATTTTTATTGCAAAAACTCGGCTTTTATGATAAAATTATTATATATTTTTTGCTGTTCCGGCAAGAGCGTGCCTGCCGGACGCCATGCGAAAGGACTGTCAATCATGAGAAAAGCCTACAGAATGACAATTGCAGGTCTCGAGAGAGATCTTCCCCTCTGCCCGATAAGCGACAAGCTTCAGATCGGCGCATTTGTGATTTTCGGTGATCCCGAGCTCACC
>JAKSPQ010000004.1 GCA_024404665.1 Clostridia bacterium | reverse complement strand
CCTCGGTAGTAACGGGAGCCTCGGTAGTAACGGGAGCCTCGGTAGTAACGGGAGCTTCAGTCGTGACGGGAGCCTCAGTGGTAACGGGGGCCTCGGTAGTGACGGGGGCCTTCGTAGTTTCGGCTGTAGCCGTTGTGCCTACGTTTACCGTGATTTCTCCGTTGCATGAGATCAGAGCAGCTGCCATAATCAAAGCAAGCAGGCAGCATATTGTTTTTTTCATGATTTACCCTTCCCGTACGAAAGAAGTTGAGCCGTGAAATACATATGCTCTCATTTCCGTTCTTTCGAACATTTTTATTTTTTATTATTTTATCACATATTGCGTGATAATTCAATTGTTTTATAATAAGAGTGTGAAAAAACATCGGAAAAATCATTATAAGCGGCAAACAGGTGGGCGCGGAGCAGAGGTCGGCATATATCGGATGAGCCGAAAAGAGGGATGTCTCATGCCTTAAGGCCTGTATCTTACACAGTCTGTCACGCGGAAAGACAAACGACCGCCATCATCTCATGAAAAATATAAACAAATTGTGAACCAAATCGCTTCTCATTGCGAAAAACACGATAAAAATGAGAAGATTGCGAATAATTTTTTAACAAATTGCAAAATAATTGTTGACAACAGTGGTAAAAGGTGTTATAATCATGTACAGAAAGTTAACGAAATGTTAAAAGTGCATTCGAGGCCGTAACAGTTAACAATTTATATTCAGGAGGAAAAATGATGAACGTTGGAAACGTCATCGCGGAAAAGCTTAATGCTGCCGCAACCAAAATTCGCAATCTTTTCAGAAAGCCCTGCGATTGCTCTGAGGAGCTCATCGCGGATGAGAGAGGAGAGTCCTATGTCGGTGAAGCAATCAAGATTCTGATTGCAGTTGTCATCGGTGCCCTGCTTCTCACTCTTCTTTACACGCTGATGAAGGATACCGTTTTTGCCACGGTTACCGCAAAAATCACCGAACTCTTCAGCTACTCCGGAACCTGATTCCGAAAACGGGACCGCTTGATCCGAAGGAATAATCCTTCAAGATGGCGGTCCCGTCTTTAAACAAAGAAGTCAAAAACGATTGTTGAATAAAGAAGGCTAAATGAAAAACAGAACGGTTATTGGTATAATATGCATAGCGCTGGCTCTGATAATTTCTTTCGCGGTGCTTCCGGTCGTTGCCGGACTCATGAACCGCAGCACGGTGGTTGTCAGAGCGTCAAAGAAAATAAACGGCGGAGCCATGATTACCGCCGATGTCCTTGAGAAGGTCAGTGTAGGAGTGAAAAATCTCCCCGAAGGTGTCATAAAGGACACATCCGAAGTCTTGGGAAAATATGCCGTGGGCGACATGTTCCCGGGTGACTACGTAACATCCGCCAAAATCAAGAGCGAGGCCGACGGCGCCGCCGATATGCTTTCGAGACTTGAAGAGGGCAATCTTGCGGTTACCGTTGCGGTATCGTCCTTTGCGGGAGGCTTTTCCGGACAGCTGAGCAACGGAGATCTTGTGAGAATAATGGTAGTAAACAAGAACGGGACGGTGTCTCCGGGAGCTCTCAGCGCGGTAAGAGTCATTACAACGGTTACAAAGGACGCTGTTCTCCGAGACAATTCGGGCGTCAGGGGACAGGAGGGCGAGGATATACCGGTATCGATAATGTTCTCCGTAAATCCCGAACAGGCGGCGCTGCTCTTCGGATATTCGGCAGAGGCCTCCGTGTGCTGCGCGTTTCTCTGCCATTCCGGCTCTCCCTCCGAGGAGAAGTATCTCGCCGAACAGAAGGAATGGTTTGAAAACAGAAGCAAGGAAGAAAATAACGGCGGAACCGGGAGCGGAGCTCAGACGTCCGGAAACACACAGGGCAGCGGAGGAATAATATCCGAGGCCGGAGCAATCATACGCGGAGAGCTGCCGCGCATCGGCGATGAATAACGGCACGACGGATTTCAGCGGCAGAATAGCGGTTTGGGGACCGCCCTGCACAGGGAAAACGACACTCGCCGTCAGGCTGGCGACAGAGCTTGCATCGACAGGAAAGCAGGTGATTCTTCTGCTTTGCGACAGGACGCTGCCGGTGCTGCCGCTTTTATTCCCGGAAAACAGGGAGAGCGAGCTGCCGTCTCTGGGAAGCGCTCTTACGGCTCTCGAAATCGGAACCGGTGAAATTCTTGCCGCATCGGTAGTCTGCAGAGAATATCCGAATCTTCTGTTCCTCGGCTACGGAATAGGAGAAAACCTTTATTCCTATCCTGAAACCGGAGAGGGAAGAGCAGGCAGCTTCCTTGACAGCCTCGCACCGGTGTGCGACTGTCTGATCGTCGATTGCTCATCCGTGCTTTATGAGGACAGGCTTTCGGCAGCCGCGATGAAGACGGCAGACAGAGTGATCCGCGTTTATTCACCGGAGATGCGGTCGTTCGCGTTTTACGATTCCCAGCTTCCGCTCCTGGAGGGCGACGAATGGCGCGCCGATGAGCATATCCGTGTGCTGAATATAACCTCGAACGACATATATTTCCCGGTTGACGAGAGCCGCGCCAACATGCTGCGCTGCGATGCAGTCCTCCCCTATTCCCGGAGTCTCCGCCTGGCTATGAGCGAGGGTAGGCTCATAGGAGCCAATCCCGGTAAAAAGTACCGCGCCGGCATTTCGGGACTTGTATCGGTCCTGAGCGAGAAAAAAGAGAATACAGGCGCTGCCGGGACCTGCGAAGCCGAATAAACCTTATACTGAGAGGATACACAATGAATCTTCCCCAAAACAGCATTCCCGAATTCCGCAGACTTTTGTCGGAAGTTCAGGAATATATATCAAAATACTGTTCCACACTTATTACGACGGAAAAGAACAAGGAGAACGATGAGCTGCTCAAGGCCTATATCGGCCAGTATATCAGAAAGGAAGGCGCGGATATCCCGGGCATAGGGCGCGAGGAACTTGTGGGAAGAATCTACAGCGAAATGGCTGAGTACAGCATTCTTACCGCATATCTCGACTCGTCAGATATAGAGGAAATCAACGTCAACGGGTGGGACGACATCGCGCTGACACTGCGGGACGGAAGGGTTGTCAAGGCACCCGAGCATTTCTTTTCGCCCGGACATGCGGAGGACATTGTCAGAAGGCTACTCAGACACTCCGGAATGATTCTCGATTCCGCCACTCCCATGAGTCAGGGACATCTGCCGGGCAACAACAGGATAACCGCCCTGAAGGCTCCTCTCATAGACGGCGAAAGAGGCGTGGCGGTTTCCATTCGTCTGCTGCACAATAACGATTTTGACCTTCGGACGCTTATAAAAAGCGGAATGGCTTCCCCCGAAATGGCGGCTTTCCTGAGAATGCTCTGCAGATACGGGGTATCCTTTGTGATTGCCGGGGCAACATCCTCCGGAAAAACCACTCTCCTAAACGCAGTGCTTGAGGATATGCCCGACGGAAAACGCATATTCACTATAGAATCGGGAGCCCGCGAGCTGTCTCTGCTCAGGCGCGATTCAACGGGCAGAGTCACAAACAACGTGGTACATACAATATCAAGACCGTCGGACAACGAAAAGCAGAATATATGCCAGGAAGACCTGGTTGTGGCGTCCTTAAGATACAATCCGGATATAGTATGTGTCGGAGAAATGCGCGATGTTGAGTGCTATGCCGCCGTAGAGGCTGCCATGACAGGACATACCGTTGTTTCCACGGTACATTCGGGAGCCTCCGAGGCCGCTCATATGAGAATCGCGCTGCTATGCCAGAAAAAATTCCCGATAGACTTTTCAACCTCAATGCTTCAGGCCGCCGAGGCCTTCCCCGTTGTGGTTTACTGCGGAAGACCTGAGGACGGAAAACGAAGGATAATGGATATCTCTGAATGCGTCTCAGACTATTCGGACGGCTCAAGAAAATACCGCAGGCTGTTCGGATATGAAATAGGCTGGGACGGAGCACAGGGAAGGTTCGTCACCGGAGAGCCCGCATCCGCAGGACTGAAAAAACGGCTTGCGGAGCACGGAGCGCCCGGGGGCCTCCTTTCACAGTTCAATTTTGTCGGTTGAGGGGAAAATGATTATTTACTTGCTTTGTACGGCCGTGTTTTGTCTTGCGGCCGCAGCGATAATGATATTTCTCGGGCTGGGGCCGGACCGGGTGGCTTCGGACATAGTCGCCCTGCTCTCTCCTGACGAGAGTCTGAGAGAAAGAGCGCTGATCGCGAGAAACAAAAGAAAAAAATCAAGGATAGCCGCGGGAATACTGCATATCAGAAGGGCGCTTGACAGCTCGGGCATGAGCTCCCGCTTCGGTGCGGTCTGTATAGGCTCGGTTCTTCTGACGGCCGGCGGAATAGTAGTATCCATTCTGATCAGAAACTATTGGATGATGCCTGTGCTGGCTGTCGCGGGAGCATCGGTACCGTTTTTTATTGCCTACGGAAGCATAGAGGCTTATGACAGAAGGCTTGAAACCGAGCTTGAAACGGCATTGTCGATAATTACGTCGGCTTATATCAGGACCGGCGATATCGTCGCTGCCGTTGAGATGAATCTCGGCAATATCAAGCCGCCTGTCAGGGAGCTGTTTGCATCGTTCGTAAGCAGGGCATCGATGGTAACGGCAGACCTGCCCGCCTGTATAAGAACGCTGAGATCGAGCTCTGAAAACCGTATATTCCATGAGTGGTGCGACACGCTCATCGCGTGCCAGGACGATGCCTCCGACAGATTTACGCTTATGCCGATAGTGTCCAAGCTCACGGAAATCCGCCTGGTAAACAGCGAGCTTACAACGATGATAGCGGGCTGCAGGAGAGAATACTTCTCTATGGTGCTTATTCTTATAGCCAATGTGCCGCTGCTGTATATCATAAACAGAGATTGGTTTGATACGCTTATTCATACTGTCCCGGGGCAGATTGTCACTGCCTTCTGCGGAGCGGTGATAGTTGTAACCGCCTTCTTTATGGAGAGATTTACAAGACCCGTGGAGTACGGCAAAAAGGAGGACGACGTATGAGTAAGGAAATTGTGATACTTATTATTCTGGCGGCAGCGGTATCCGGCATAGGCTCTTCCCTGATTTTCTTTGACGTATTCAGAGTGCCGACTGTCAGGACCTCATCCGCACTTTCGTCAGCCGTGCATCGCGCAAAGCGTAAAAAAGCAGGCGGATCTTCGTTTGACAGACTTATGGAGAACCTTGCGGCTGCCATATCGCGTAAAATTCGTATGAATGAGTACAGAAAGACGGCGATGGAGGGCGTGCTTGCCTCCGCCGATATGAAAATCACGCCGGAGATGCACATAGCGAACTGCATAGTCAAGACCTTTATCGCGGCGATTGTGACGCTGCCGATAGCATTTATTTTTCCGCTTTCCCTGATGCTTACGGCGGTTACGGCCATAGCGGTCTTTTCCGCCGAATACAATGCGCCGGCAAGACTTACGGAGGAGCACCGTGCGGCAATAGAGTACGAGCTTCCTCTTCTGGTTTCGAGAATCGCAAATACGCTTGAAAGCGGTAGATCGAGAGACGTTCTGGCAATCCTGACCGCTTATAAGAGAAATGCGGGATATGATCTCGGACGCGAGCTTGCGGTGACAATAGCGGATATGCAGTCCGGCAATGCGCATGCGGCGCTGGCAAGGCTTGAGTCACGCGTTGGAAGCACACTTCTCTCAGACGTAACGAGAGGGCTTGCCGCAGTAATGGACGGAAACGACCCCGTGGGTTACTGGGCGTCGCTTTCGGCAAGGCTTGCTGACAATCAAAGGCAGATTCTCATGAGGAAGGCGGGAAAGATTCCTTCAAAAATCAATACACTCTCGTTCTGCCTCCTTGCGTGCGTTATGCTGCTGTATCTTGTCGTTATCGGAACCGAGCTTACCGAGTCCCTCGGTATTCTGTTTGGATAATGCCGAAATACAATTATCGCTGCCTGTCCGTATTTCGGAGGCACGGAAAAGACGCAGGACATACAGACTGCGCATGATTCATCCGATAATCAGAAAAGGTAAAAACAATGACGGATAAACTATCAATAAAAACTTACCGTGCCAGATGGCCGAAAAATGCCGGAACGGAAAAACGGACAATCAAAACCGAAGGGGAAAGAAATAAAAGACTGTCGGCCGGCCGTCTGAGGGCAATGGTCCTGGACGAAAAAGGGGATATTTCATACGTCGAAACCTTTGTGACGGTGTTTGCGGTAATGATTCTTGTCGCCTTTGCCATCAATGTGTTTTCCTTTTTTACGCTTAAGCAGGATTTGGAGTATCTGGCGGAGCAGGCAGTGATATCCGCGGCTGCGGACGGCAGTACTGCAGCAGCCGGCCCAAGGATAGCGGGGCTTTGCGCAGAGCTCGGCATCGATCCCGATGCTCTGGAATACGGATTTGACGGGACTGATTTCATCGGCGGGTCGTCGTATGTTCAGTACGGGGACATGATAAAAATAAACATATCATACAGAACCAAGCTGGCGGCCACGGGTCTGCTCACCCTGCCTGTGACGATGACGGTATCATCGACGGGGCTCTCCGAAAAATATCATAAGCCATGACGGACAGAGCTCGAATCGGCATGACTGCTTCCGGAAGCAAGGCTTCCATGAAAAAGCGCGATGCCGCGCAGAAGGCCGTCCTCGGCACAGACAAAAGCGATGACTGCCGCAAGGGAAAAGATGTCGGCGCGGCATTTTGCGCCCTGGCCGGCGATGCCGGCGGAGCCGGCGCCATAAAAACCGTTGCCGTCATTTTGCTTCTTGCGACAGTACTGTCCGCAGTGCTGTTTTATGCAGAGCTCTTCGGAACCGTCAGAAGTCTGGAAAACCGCATGAGAATAGTGCTTGATTCCTGCCTGATGCGTGAATCGCTCATCATATACGGCTCGCTTGACGACGGTCACGATGACAGCGTCGTCCCTTCGGAATCGGAGTTTATTAAAGTGTTTGACGAACAGTTCCCTTCGATGAGGACGGCTGCCGGGGCGGGCGGTGACAGCTCCGTCTGGGCTGCGAGCATCGGGAGCGACGGAGTTGCGTACGCAATTACGGAGCCCTTGCTCTCCTGCTCTGACGACGGGCATCTCAGACTTGAAGCCTCATTTACGGTGATTTACCCGGTCTTTCTGGCGGGAAAAAAGCTGTTTGACGCAAGAGTTCCTGTTCGGGTTGAAAGCCGATACGTGTCAATGTACTGAAAAAGAAAAACGGCTGCCTTTTCGGCAAGCGAAGTCAAGCGGGGTTGTTAATGAGTCTCGGACTCGGATACATCCCCGTTTTTTAACATAAAGCGGCCGTTTTCTCACCGAAGCATGACTGTAATGCTCTTATCGGGCGTATGGATACAAAAACTCTTGACAATTTGTGTTAAAACGATTAAAATATAATAGATTAATTATATATGAAAGGCGGAAAGCATTTTGGCAGGTTTTTTTGACGATCCCGATGATTATTCCCCCGAGGAATCCGTTGACGCGCCTCCCAAGCCTTTGGCGGTCAGAATTCTCGGTCTTACAATAAAAATTCTGTTTTGGTCCCTTATTTTGTTCATGAACGGAGTAATCCTTTGGAGACTGTTCTCGTCCGGCGATCCCTCGGAGCTCAAGAGAGTGAATGCGGACAACACTCTGAAGGGAGCCTATGCGGACTATATTGCCGTGACTCATGAGCCCGGAGATTATTTTGCGTTCAATCAGGTGGAAAACACCAGGATGAATATTACGGACGAGGATCCGGATGAAGAAACCGGTTTCCCCGGAAACTACGGTTATTTTGCGGTATCTCATCAGGTTATTTTTCCATATGCGGGGCAGGCGCAGATTACGTTCAGATACAATCTGAGCACTCTGACCCACCTTATGGAGGATTATGAGCTTCCGGAGGTTCCGGACAAATCCGGTGACTACTATGACGTAACGCTTCGCGTAGTTATGAAGGACGGTACGGAGAAGAGAATAAAGCCCGCGGATGTTCGGAAGGATACAAAATCCAGATACTGTTACTACGGAATGATGTTTAAGGATCTGCCGTCAGTCGATGACGTATCCGGCATGTTTGTGGACATATATTACATAGACGATTTGGATTACACCGCACGTCCCTACGGGGAGCTTTGCATTTATAATGCGGAGTATAAAAAATGCGAGTACAAGCTCGGCAGGAAGGATGCAGCAGCTCTCAGGGACTGAGAGCATAAGCCCGGACCGAGAACTGTACCCCGGGAGCTGTTTGATATGAAACTGATAATTGAAGATAAAAAGACCGGAAAGAAAAAGACTGTGAATATTCCGGTCGCAGAAACACTTGAAAAGGCCGGAGACGCCCTGGTCGACGGCGTAAAGGGAGCCGTCAGGCTCGGAGGCGATATCCGCGATGAAATCAACCGCGATATAGCCGCCGTAAGACAGCGCGACCCCGCTGCCAGGGGCGGAATAGAGGTTTTGCTCCTTTATTCCGGCGTGCATGCGATACTTGCCTACCGCGTGGCACATAAGCTTTACAAAAGCAGGCATTTTCTGTCTGCAAGAGCGGTAAGCCAGCTTGCCAGATTTTTCACCGGCATCGAAATCCATCCCGGAGCCACAATCGGCAAGGGGCTGTTTATTGACCACGGCGCAGGAGTCGTCATCGGCGAGACTGCCGAAATCGGCGATAACTGCACTCTCTATCAGGGGGTAACCCTCGGCGGAACCGGAAAGGATACCGGAAAGCGTCATCCGACGCTCGGAAACAACGTAATGGTCGGAGCCGGAGCTAAAGTGCTGGGCCCGTTCAAAATCGGCGATAACTCAAAGATAGCGGCAGGCGCCGTGGTGCTTCATGAAATTCCCGAAAACTGCACGGCAGTCGGTATTCCCGCCAAAATTGTCCGCAGAGGCGGAGAAAAGGTCGCCGATGAATGCGACTGCGCCGAAACAGCGTCAAGAACCGCCAAGCAGATCATCGAAAACGAGCTCGATCATCTCCATGATCCGGACCCCGTTGCCGCTCAGATGGCGGATCTCGAGCAGAAGCTTCGCGCTCTGACCGAGAGATTCGAACGGCTTGAAGACAAAAAGGACGAAAACTGAGACTGTCGCCCACGGATTTTCGGACCGCCGGGATCTTTCGGAAACAACGGCGGAACGGATGTCTGAACAAATCGGAATTTTATTTTGAGCAAAAGCCCTGAAGGCTTTGCGCAGATTACGGAAGGAATAAAGAAATGGCTAAAACTATCACCGAAAGAACACTTGTTATTGCTCACAGAGGCGCTCCCGGAGCTCTCTGCAATATGCCCGGAAACGTATCCCCCGAAAACACTATGCCCGCCTTCGAGCTGGCTGCCGCTCAGCACGCCGACGGAATTGAGACAGACGTCCATTTCTCCAAGGACGGCCGCGTCATGATCATTCACGATGCAAAGCTTGACAGAACCACCAACGGCCAGGGCCTTGTAACCGATTACACCTACGAAGAGCTTCAGGTCTTCGATGCCGGCATCAAGTGCGGCAAGGAATTCAAGGGCACAAAGATTCCCACCATCGATGAGCTTTTCAAGCTCTGCTACGACCATTCCATGCTCCTCAATATCGAAATCAAGTCCGCTGATCCCGCTATGCCCGCAGCTCTCGACGAGCTCGCCGCCAAGTACAAGATGAAGGAGCTCACAATTTACTCCTCCTTTGACCACACTCAGCTCGAGAGAATGCTCAAGGTCAATCCCGATGCCTTCGTCGCTCCTCTTTACGGCTTCAATATGTGCAAGCCCTGGGATTACACCAAGAACATGTGCGCAAAGGCCGTTCATCCCCGCGACAATCAGCTCGACCTCTACCCCGAGTACGTAGAGAAGTGCCATGAGCTCGGAATCAGAGTCCATCCCTGGACCGTCGACGATCCCGCTCAGGCCAAGAAGCTTGCCGATATGGGCTGCGACGCTGTCATTACCAATAAGCCCGCTCTCATTATGGAGACTCTCGGTATCGTCAAATAATATTTTTCACGACGCAGATAGCCGCCCGGATGCATTGGAATCCGGGCGGCCGTTGTTATATGAGCATTACGGCGGTGAGCATCTGCTTTCCGGTCTTTCCGCTCTTTCTGTACGAATTGAAAATATCCGAATGGTACGTACAATAATCGGATGAAAGGATGTTTTCCGGCTTAAGTCCGGCTCGCAGGAGAGAGGCCCTGACAAAAACATCGAGGTTCAGAAGAAATCTGTCGCTGTCAGTGCCCGGAAATTCCGGAAGAAAACCGCGGCAAACAGTATCGCTGTCAAAGGCCGGTGCGAAAAGCGGACGCAGCTCCGGACCGACCTCATAGCATTTTCCGCAGATGTGAGGACCTATGAAGGCTTTAAGCTTTGCGGGATCTGTGCCGAAGCGTTCATTCATTTTCTCTGCAGCCTTGTATACTATTTCCCCCGCTGTTCCGCGCCAACCGCTGTGAATCATGGCGGCAGCGGGAGTTTCGGGATCAAAGAGCCAGACGGGGACACAGTCAGCCTCGAGGGTGCAGAGAAGGATGCCCTTCCCGCGGGTTATCAGAGCGTCAAAGCCCTGAGGATAATCTCCGTCGATGACAACTCCGCCGTCATCGGCTCTTATTGCCTCGGCAACCTCTGACGTGTGCTTTTCCCGGGCGAATACCATATCTCCGGGAGCGATGCCGAGCTCTGCGCAGAGCGCATCGCGGTCGGCCGTACTGCCCTCGCGGCCGAAGGGATGCTCCTTCGGCGTAAAGACCGTCCGGGCAATCCCCGAACGGTCTATATCGTCAATGCGGAAAAATTCAATCCCCATGGCTGAATTTATCCTTGTTTCACGCATTTTTGTCAAGCTCGATGATCTTTCTCATGGCGCCGACGGCTATTCTGACCGCGGCGGAGGTGTCCTCGTTCATGTCCTGATCGAGGCCTGCGGCCTCGCGCTCCTGGTTCCAGATTACGTGGAAGCAGGATCCGGCACGGCAGCCGAGGGCATCGGCGATTACAAAGAGAGCGGCGGATTCCATTTCGGAGGCCTTGACTCCGAGACGCTTCCAGGCCTCCCATTTCTGGAGAAGCTCATAGGATACGGGCATGCGGGCCGGTGAATGCTGGCCGTAAAACGAGTCCTTGTTCTGTACGACTCCGGTGTGAACGCGGCGGCCCTGCTCTCTGGCGGCCTCACGCAGAGCCAAAGCTATGTCAAGGTCTGCTACGGCGGGATACTCTATCGGAGCGTACTCCGTTGACGTATGCTCATATCTTATCGCTCCCGTTGCGACTACAATGTCGCCTGATCTGACATCGAGAGCTATGCCTCCGCAGGTTCCGCAGCGGATGAAGGTATCGGCACCGATGGCGTGAAGCTCCTCGACGGCTATTGCCGTGGAAGGGCCTCCGACACCTGTTGAACAAACGCTGATCTTCTCGCCTGCAACGGTGCCTGTGAAAATGTTGAATTCGCGATTGTAAGCCACATGGCGGGCATCATCGAAAAGTGCGGCAACCGATTCGCATCTGCCGGGATCGCCGACAAGAATTACGTAACGGCCTACGTCGCCTTCACTGCATTTGATATGAAACTGTTTTTCCTGAGCTTGCATTGACAACACGGCCTCCTGTGAGCTGGATTATTTGTTTTATTATATAGTATTTTTTAAAAAAAGTCAAGTGTTTTGACCTTTGCGGGTGTTATTTCGGTAAAGCCCGTCACCCTGCCAACATTATTTCGTTTTTTTTTGATTCACTTTTCCTGAAACGGATATTGCGGTTATACGCCCTGTCGCAGCAACAGAGCTGAAGCGGTGAAAAATCAGTCCTGTGTCAGGTAAAAATCGCTATAAAAGCTAATTATTATGTTTTTACTATTGTTTTTTACCCGAAAAAATGATATAATATTATAGAATATCAGCGAATGCTGATTTGAAGCTGAACAATAAAATGTTGTGAAAGAGAGGTATTCCCATCATGGCAAACAACATTGTCGATTGGAAAACAATTACAAACTTCGTAATCGATTCTTTCGTCGGTTACGGCATCCCCCGCGAAGACGCCGAAATCTGCGCTGACGTTCTTCTCGAGTCCGATAAGAGAGGCATTGAATCTCACGGTGTTAACCGTTTCAAGCCCATTTACCTTGACAGAATCAAGGCCGGTATCCAGAACCCCGTAACCAACTTCGAGATCATCAAGGATGACGGCTGCTGCGCTGTTGTCGACGGTCACGACGGTATGGGCCAGGTCATCGGCTACAAGTCCATGAGACTTGCCATGGACAAGGCCAAGAAGTACGGTATGGGCATGGTTGCCGTCCGTAACTCCTGCCACTACGGTATTGCCGGTTACTATCCCTGGATGTCCTGCAAAGAGGGCATGATCGGTATCACCGGTACCAACGCCCGTCCTTCCGTTGCTCCTACCTTCGGTGTAGAGGGCATGTTCGGAACCAACCCGCTCACCATCGGTATTCCTACCGACGAAGATTTCGACTTCCTCATCGACTGCGCCACCTCCATCACTCAGAACGGTAAGTTCGAGTACTATGAGAGAATCGGTGAGCACGTACATCCCGGTACCCTCATCGGCCTCGACGGCCAGGATATCACCGGTGATGCCGGCGAAGCTCTCAAGATGATACGCAAGGGTCAGGCTGCCCTCACCACCCTCGGCGGTGCCGGCGAAGCTCTCGGCGGATACAAGGGCTACGGCTACGCTGTAGTTACCGAGCTTCTCTCCGCTGTTCTTCAGGACGGCTGGTACGGAAAGATGCTCAACGGCAAGGATGAGAACGGCAACCTCCGTCCTTATCACCTCGGCCACTACTTCATCGCCATCGACACCAACCACTTCCTCGGCGAAGATGTCTGCCGCAAGAAGGCCGGCGAAATCCTCCGCTCTCTCAGAGCCTCCAAGAAGGATCCCAAGGCCGACAGAATTTACACTGCCGGTGAGAAAGAGCACCTCGTTCGTCTCGCCCGCAAGGACGGTGTACCGATCAACGCTTCCGTTCAGAAGGAAATCATCGCTGTACGTGACGAGCTCGGTCTCACTCAGTACACCTTCCCGTGGGAAGCCTAATCGATTAATAGTCGAAAGAGATAATTGCTATGGCAAACATCAGAGAAGAATCACTTCAAAAGCATTATGAGTGGAACGGCAAGATTGAAGTTAAGTCCCGTGTTTCCGTAGAAACCAGAGCTGACCTTTCTCTTGCATACACTCCGGGTGTTGCAGAGCCCTGCCTCGCAATTCAGAAGGATGTCAATAAATCCTATGAGCTTACCAGACGCAACAATCTTGTTGCCGTCATTACTGACGGAACCGCAGTTCTCGGACTCGGCGACATCGGTCCCGAAGCCGGAATGCCTGTTATGGAAGGTAAGTGCATCCTCTTTAAAGAATTTGCCGATGTTGATGCTTTCCCGCTTTGCATAAAGTCCAAGGACGTCGATGAAATCGTACGTACCGTATATCTGCTCTCCGGTTCCTTCGGAGGCATTAACCTCGAGGACATCGCTGCTCCCCGCTGCTTCGAAATCGAGCGCAGACTTATTGAAGCCTGCGATATCCCGATTTTCCACGATGACCAGCACGGAACCGCTATCGTCGTTGCCGCCGCTCTTATCAACGCCCTTAAGGTAGTCGGTAAGAAAATCGGTGACATCCGCGTAGCCATGAGCGGAGCCGGTGCCGCCGGCCTTTCCATCGCTAAGCACATCATCAGACTCGGCGTGGATCCCGCCAAGATGATCATCTGCAACAGCCGCGGAACCGTATATGACGGTGCCCCCAATGTCGACCCCGTAAAGAATCCCGATCTTGCCGCAATGGCCAAGATTACAAACGTAGATAAGGTTGCCGGAGGCATCGCCGATGCTCTCAAGGGCGCCGATGTATTCATCGGTGTTTCCGCTCCGGGAACCGTAACCAAGGAAATGATCTCCACCATGGCCAAGGACGCCATCGTATTCCCGATGGCGAACCCGACTCCCGAGATCATGCCCGATGAAGCCCTTGCAGGCGGTGCACGCATAGTCGGTACCGGCCGCTCCGACTTCCCGAACCAGATCAACAATCTTCTTGCATTCCCCGGAATTTTCCGCGGTGCTCTTGATTGCCGTGCTTCCAGAATTAACGAAGAGATGAAGGTTGCAACCTCCATCGCTCTTGCTTCGCTCATTCCCGAGTCCGAGCTGTCCGAGACCAACGTTATTCCGTCGGCTCTTAACAAGGATGTCGCCAAAGTCGTTTCCGCTGCCGTCATCAAGGCTGCGAAGGAGACCGGAGTCGCCAGGATCTGAGTTCAGATAACCTGATCCGGCGCCGGGCTTATATAAGCCCGGCGCCGTTTTCAGAAACAATCCCGAAGGCAGGTATGAAAATGAGAGTAGCGATAATCGGTTGCGGTTCCATTTCTTCAACGCACATAAAGGCTCTTATCGGCAGCGGCGAGGAAATTGCGGCCCTGTGCGATATTGAAGAAGAAAAAGCGTTTGAAAAAAAGTCGAAATATGAGCTGAATTCCGCGGTTTATACCGACTATAAGAAGATGCTCGATGAAGTCAGACCCGATTCTGTCCATATATGCACTCCGCATTATCTTCATGCCGAAATGGCGGTTGAAGCGCTGGGCAGGGACATAAACGTGCTCTGCGAAAAGCCTCTCGCTATATCCGTTCGGGATTGCGAGGCCGTCGTTGAGGCGGCATCGAAATCCAAGGCATCGTACGGAGTCTGTCTCCAGAACAGGTACGAGCCTAATATGAAAAAGCTCCGCGAAATGGCGGAAAGCATCGGCATCGAAGCCGCATTCGGAACCGTTGTGTGGAAGCGCAACGAGGACTATTATTCAAAGGGAGCCTGGCGCGGCCGCTGGGATACCGAGGGCGGAGGAGTAATGATCAATCAGGCGCTCCATACGCTGGATCTTATGCAGTGGATTTGCGGTATGCCGGAATATGTGACTTCCTCCATAGACAATTATCACCTTAAAGACGCCATCGAGGTTGAAGATACGGCTTCGGCCGTGTTCGAGCTACCCGACGGAAGAAAATTCAACTTCTTCGCGACCACTGCCGGAGGCGTCGATTTTCCCGTGCAGATCCGCGCGAGACTGAACGACAGGCGCATCGTCAACGCCGAAAACAATATGATGACCTGTGGTAAGGAGATTATCAGCACAGATGAAGTCACAGGCACCGAGCTTAAGTCGGTGTGGGGCGGCTGCCATCGGCTGCTGATAGAGGATTTTTACGATTGCGTAAGAACCGGCAGACATTTTGCCATCGATGCTCCCGAGGCATCAAAGGTCATAAGACTCATATTATCCATGTATGCCTCAGATGGCAGCAGGATTCACGTGCTTTGAAAATAATTTTTTCAGGAGATAAATCATGTTAAAAATACTTTGCATCGGAAACAGCTTCGGAACCGACTGCACGAGATACCTTTACGGTGTCGCAAGAGCTGACGGTAAGGAAGTCAAGGTAGTTAACCTTTACATCGGCGGCTGCTCGCTTTACCGTCATTACAGAAATATGCTTGCGGACGCTGCGGAATATGCTTATGAAATCAACGGTTTTTCGACCGGACTTAAGGTTTCAATCAGTCAGGCGCTTCTTATGGATGAGTGGGACATTGTATTCACTCAGCAGTGCAGCCCCAAGAGCGGCGAGCCCGAGAGCTACGAGCCTTATGCCACAGCTCTTGCGGATTACATCAAGGAGTGCAATCCCGGATGCAAATTCTGGGTACACCAGACCTGGACGTTCGAGTATGAGACGCCCCGCTTCAAGCTTACATCGTTCACAGAGCCAGTGTCTCATTTTGCCGCGATAAAGAAGAATTATGAGATGATGGCCGATCTGACTCTTGCCGAGGGCATCATCCCCGACGGTGAAGCCATGTATACTCTGTGGGAGAGAAAGGCTCAGTACGGTCTGGAGAAGGTTCACCGCGACGGCTTCCATGCCGATTACGGCGTAGGCCGATATCTTCTTGCCCTCACCGTTTGGGGAACTCTCACTGGCCGCGATGTGAGAAACAACACCTTCAGCGATTTCGATGTTGAAGTATCTCCCGAGCAAGCTGCGGCAGCTCGCGAGGTGGCATATGAGGTTTCTCAGAAGTATATTGCGCTCAACAAGGAAAGAGCAGCTAAGAAGGACTGAACTTCAAAAATCGCTCTGAAAACAAGTTTTTTCAGTCAAAAGATTGATTTTTTCCTTAAAAAATGATATAATATCGGTTGCGACTTTGCTGAACGGCCGCGCGGTATCATGCCGAAAGGTTTTACCGTGAGGAAAGTCCGGGCTTCGCAGGGCAGGATAGCTGATAACGTCAGCCGCGGGTGACCGCCGGGAAAGTGCAACAGAAATAGACCGCCGAACGGCGCAAAAGCGTGCGTGGCAAGGGTGGAAAGGTGAGGTAAGAGCTCACAAGTTCGCATGGTAACATGCGTCCGCTGTAAACCCTATCCGAAGCAACACCGCATGGGGATCGTTTGCCCGACATATATCCCCGGGTGGCTTGAGCGTCGCAGCGATGCGGCGAATAGATAGATGGTCGTTCTCGACAGAACCCGGCTTACAGGCAGAGTCGCAAAAAAGGATGCAAAGAGCAATTGGCTTTTTGCATCCTTTTTAATTTGGGTTGTTTTCCTCCGGACTTAAGTCCGGCTTTTTTTTCGTAATATGAGGACAATCAATTGGCTGATTATTGTCGGGATTGCCATCGTCATGACGGCGCGGGAGACCGGCATTTTTTCAAACAGTTCGGTTTTGTTGTTTCCCATTATTATGAGGTCCTAAAAATCAACGGGACAACGCTAAGTCGTGTCCCGTTGATGATAATAACAATTATTTAATTTTTATGAAATCGAACGGAGAAATCTTGCAGAAGAAGCGCAGGAATACCGAGTGATCCGCTATTGACTGCAGCATGGCGTTGGGTTCTCCGAAAAGCTTGCCTTCAACGATTACTCCGATAATCAGACAGAAAATCCACATTCCGACTATTCCGGCAATGATTCCGAGCAGAGCTCCGAGAAGGCCGTCGACCTGTCTGAGAATCGGGAGGCTGAATAGTTTGCATATCAGGGCTCCTGCGATGGAGAAAACTATCAATGCTACAAAAAATGCGGATACAAAGCCGATGACGGATGCGATGGTGGATGAAATCGGGCCTGCGATTTTTTCGGATAATGCCGAGAGATCAAGTTCTGTAGCTGATGTCATCGATGAAAACTTGTCGGAGATTGCATCAAGGTCGGCTCCGGTGTTTTGGATGAGCTCCGTGAATTCATCGGGGAGCTGTTCAAACAGCTTTGAAAGATTGAACTCGGGTTTTTCGATGGTTCCAACGTTTTCAACGATTTTGTCAAGTACGTTTCGGACTCCGTTTTTCAGAGAAGCGAGGACGCTGTTGTTAAACCACCCGGTTACTATCGGACCGAAAATCTTTGCAAAAATACCGGCAGCGATAATTTCTACGACACTGATTACGGATTTCAAGAATCCTCTTTTGTAATAAACAAATACAGTAATGCCGAGCCCGAGAAGCAGAATTAAGTCAAATAAATAGTTCATGTTAACCTTCTTATTTTTGGTAGCGTTATAATATCATATAACCGAACAGTTGTCAAGAGATTTTTTCACCATCGGCTTTCTTTTTTTTCATGCCTGAAATTTTAATACCACATAATTGACATTATGTGGTATGGAAAAATATTCAATTATTCTATTTAAAAGCAATTATACTTTATATATGGAAGATTGTCAACAATAAAAATAAAAAAATTCCAAAAACTTCTCACATTGCGAAATCAATAAGAAGTTTTCATGTTCAAAAAGAAAGAAATTTCACAAAACCTTCCCAATGTTGCACCTAAGTGGCATTGGGCTTTTGGCGTGGAAAAATGGCCCGGTGAAAAAACCAATCTTCTTAATAAAGGAAAGCTGGGCACCACATAATGTCAATTATGTGGTTATTTGCTTATCTCCGTACAATTGAAAGGTTAAGTTTATCAACGGGCTCTGGTTTTAGCACAAATAATTAATGATAAAACAACATAATGTCAATTATGTAGTAAAAAAGCTCTACGCACACTGCAGCTATAAATCGGAAAAAGAGTTCGGATGACCGGATGCGATTAAGTTATTCCGTAGAAGATTAGCGCTTTTGTATTTAAAACGATGTAAGAGAATCCGCGGAAGTTTAGCGCTTTTGTATTTAAAACGATGTAAGAGAATCCGCGGAAGTTTAGCGCTTCGGTTTTTAAAACAATATAAGAGAATCCGCGGAAGTTTAGCGCTTCGGTTTTTTAAACAATGTAAGAGATTCGTCGGAAGATTAGCGCTTTTGTTTTTAAAACAATGTAAGAGATTTCCGGGAAGATCAACAGTATTGTTTTTTAAAAAATGAAGCCATTGGAGAGAATATCTTTTTCAGGCCTTGGAAAAACAAGAGCGATGTTCTCTTGCGGACAGACAGAAGCCTTGCACTGAAAAGGGAAAACGGCAATCAATCGGAATGCAGAGAGTTTTAGTTTGATAAGCTTTCAAAAGCTACGATCGGCAATAAAAAGAAGGGCTTATCAGCGCTCTGCCGGCATGCTCGACTTTCTTAATCGCATCGTCACGGCTTTCCTTAACATAAATCATTGTAGTATTGATGCTGCTGTGTCCCAGGAGATTGGACAGGCCGGCTATATCACCTTCAATCGAATAATAGTTTTTTGCGAAGAAATGTCTGAAATTGTGAGGGAATACCTTCTCGCTCGGTATTCCGGCAATCTCGGCGAGAGCCTTCAGCTCCTTCCATATGTTGGAACGGTCTAAAGGCTTGCCGCTTTTGGTTTTGAATACAGGTCCCGAGCGGATTTTCTCGCATCGGCAATAGCTGATCAGAGCCTTGCATAGATTGGACGGAAGAAGAACAGAACGCTTTTTTCCTTTGTTTTCGACGGTCACATCGGTGGATATAAGAGACTCTACGGTGATTGAGGATAATTCCGATATCCTTATGCCGGTTGAGGTAAGCGTGAATATAATCAGAGCGAGTCTGTATTTGCCAAGTCTTTCCGCAGTCTTGATAAGGATGTTGATATCTTCAAGCGTAAGCAGCTTATCAAGATATGATTTTTTCTGGACAGAAAACAGCTCCACCGAAAGATCCTTGCGATGCAGAAACGAAAAAAGGCTGTTGATTGCTGTCAGCTGGGAGTTAATCGAGCTCCATGACAGATGCCGGCTCCCGTTCTTTCCGAATGTGTATTCTTTTTCAAGATAGGTTCTGTATCTGTAAAGCCTTTCGACGGTGACACATGTGTCGTTCCCCAGATATTTGCGGAAAGCATGCAAATCCCTGGAGTATTTATTCAGAGTGTTCTCCGAGCGGCAGTGCGATTTCAGATAGTCAAGATATAACAGCAGATCGGAATCCGTCAGAAAGAACGGAGCGGTTTCGCAGTTCCGAGAAATATAGTGTTCCTGTTTTAATGCGGTATCATAGCTTTCTGCCGCATCAGAGTTTAAATTCGGTTTCATAATTGCCTCCGTTTTTGATTGTCCTGACGGACTCAAATGATTTGCGATGAGAGAAAAATGTGAAGAATGACTTCTCTTTAATATTGTACTACAAAGGAGAAGATTTGTCAAGGGCATATTCTCATATTTCGCATAAACTTCTCAAAAACGGGACTAAAATAAATATTACGGGAGGAAAAAATGACATTCGCGGAAGCGATCAGAAATGCCCGGATAAAAGCCGGCATGACACAGGAAGAACTGGCCGATAAAATCGGCGTTTCAAGAAGAACCGTAAACTCCTACGAGAACGGAAAGTCATGGCCAAAGAACAACTCGAGATACAAGCAGCTTGCAAAAGCGCTTGATGTCCATGTGAGTACGCTGACATTGGTCGAGGAAAAGTATTCGGAGATAACCGGTAACAATGCATGCGAAGAAAAAGAGAAGCGCATAGCGGCGGGACTTGCCGAGTTCCATTCGTTGTTTGCGGGCGGAGCTGCCTCAGAGGAGGACCTTGACAGATACATGCAGGCGGTTCAGAAAATCTACTGGGACCTCAAGAAGACAATGCGTAAAAGTGTACCTGAGCGCGATGCCAACGGTGATGCGCCCGGAAAAATTACGAACGGAGGCCTGTGATAACGGGACTTATACAGGCGGCGCAAATAGAAAAGTATGCCGAAGGACTGATTAATGAATACGGTACTACGGACCCTCTGAGAATTGCCAGGGCTGAAGGCTTCAGGCTTTATCATAAGGAACTCGGCGGACTGTTGGGCTTCTACTGCAGAATGCTCGGAACCGATGTTATCTGTCTTAACAGCAGTCTCAGCGACGACGTATCAAGGCTCGTTGCTGCGCATGAGCTGGGACACGGTTTGCTTCACTGCGATGCTGCCGACAGAACCGTGCTGCCGGAGCTTACGCTGTGGGATATGCTTTCTCAGACCGAATATGAAGCGAACGCGTTTGCATCGCACTTGCTGATACCGACGGAGTCTCTGCTTCAGAGGCTGGGCGAGCTGTCGTATGAGGACGGCTGCACTGCGGATTCGCCGTCATCGCTGGCCGCATATTTCGGATGCGATGTAAACCTTTTGCTGATAAAAGTCAAGGAGCTACGCCGAATGGGTATGAAGCTGAAGCTTCCGTTTAATCCCGATACGATGTTTCTCAGCAGTCTCTAGTTATTCGCAATAAAACAACACGTGGGATATGAATAGTCACGGATTTTTCATATCCCACGTGTATTTATTCTGAGGCCTTCGGGCTGGGCCGATTACCCGGACTGAAAAGAGAATACCGATTTTTTATTCTGACAGGGACATCCGAAGAAGCAGACGCAGCGTATTTTGAATACTGCATATTCAGCTACGAAACATAAGCGTTTGCAGGTGGTTCGGCTCGGCTGCCGAATATGAAAATCAAAGATTCTTTTTCAGGAAACTCATGTAGTTCTTATAGGCGACCTTTTCAATGAGCTCGTCCGAATATCCGCGGGCGGCCATAAGGTCGATGAGCTGATCGTGGACAGATGTCTCGAGAGTGAGCGGCGCGGGATAACTGCCGATGCCGTCGATATCGCCGCCGAAGCCGATGTTGTTTTCTCCGCCGAGCTCCAGACAGTGATCGAGGTGGTCGAAGAGGGTTGAAACGGTTTGCTTCGCTTTGTCATCGGCGATGAAGGCAGTGCAGAGATTGAGGCCGATCATGCCGCCGCGGCGGATGATTTCGCGAGCCATGTCATCCGTTAGATTGCGGGTGTGGCTTGCAAGCGCGCGGAAGTTTGAGTGCGACGCGATGATGGGCTTGTCGGAAAGCTCGGCAAGGTCCCAGCAGCTTTTGTCCGAGAGATGCGAAACGTCCCAGATCCTGCCCAGGCGGTTGCCATCTTTTACAATTTCACGGCCGATATCGGTAAGACCCGTGTCCTCCTCGCCGTTTTCGTAAACGCGGTTACTCTTTGCCAGATCGTTTGAGAGCCATGCAAGGCCGCAGACGCGTACTCCGGCATAATAGAAATCACGGAGAACATCGGTGCTGCCCTTGAGGCCGGTGGCACCTTCAACTGAAAGAAGAACGGCGTTTTTGCCCTCGGAAAATGCTTTTTCTATGTCGGAATAGTTTCTGACCTGTACGAAAGCATCCTTTTCCTTCTCCCTGGCAATGTGGAAGTGGCCGAAATATCTCATCGCACGGTTGTATGAAGCCTCGGAATCCTCCTTCGGCCAGCCGCAGAAGAGAGCGACAAACTGAAGATGGGGATGCTTTTTTGAAAAATTGTAGGGATTTACAAGAGGCTGCTTGCCTTCGGCCAGCTTCTGGATTGAATCGCAATGTGAGTCGATTACGTACAGCATGATTCTGCCCTTTCTTGATATACGGGACACCCGGATGCTTTTTCCAGACGTCCCATAAGATATGATAAAATTACGTGTTTTTCGGTTAACCGATGCGGAAATCCGCGTAAATCGGGAAATGGTCCGAGCACCATTTGGATACATTGTCCGCAATGAGATGGTGCTTTAAGACTGTAAGCGATTTATCGTATAGAATGTGATCGATGGGGGTCTGAGTGCCCGTGAGAATGTCTCCGACCTGATGGTAAGAGCCTTTGGCTGTCACACGGTTAACGCAGTCAAAGGCATTGGAATAACCGGCCTTGGACAATGTGTTGAAGCCGGTATCGCCTGCCCAGAAATACAGGTCGCCCGTTATTACGAACGGTATGTCGCCGTAAGTCTTTTTTATGTCGGAAATGCATTCGAGAGTGTCAAGCGAATAGTTTCCTGTGGCGGGATCTCCGTAATGGTTTCCGCAGACGCCGAACATTTTGCCGTCGGCGGTTTTGAATACCATCCAGGATATGGAGTGAATCCACCATTTCTCGGATGTGTATCTGAAGCCGGAATCGACAATTGTCAGACCGGACGACTTCCTTACCGCTATTGGAGTTGCGAAGATGTGAGCCTGAAGCTTCTCGAGACTGTTCGTGTAGCCAGTGAAATCTCCGTGCCAGTTGTCATCGTATTCAGGGAAGATGACATCGTAATCATCGGAAAGAAGGACGGTGAGTCTGTCTGCCATGGTACCGGTATATTCGTTGAAGGAGATAATATCCGGAGCATAAAGCTCGGAGATACCGTCGATTATTTCTGCGCGTTCGTTATAGGTGCGCAGGGCATTTTCGGTCCAGAGAATATTAGAGGTCATAATACGGACGCTTCCGGCAGTTTTTTCCTCCGCCGATGCGGATTTAATAACGTTTCCGGAGATAATAAATGAATCGAGAGCAATTTCGCCGACAGGCGCAACCGCAAGCTCCTTTACGAATGCCGAGGCTGCCGCTTCTATGGTGTAAGGATTCGATGCGACTAAAAAGAGGCTTCCGTTTTCGTATTTCGTCGACCACTCTGCTTCGGAGCGTCCGGCGTCATCAAAAATTGCCGTGTTACGGTTCGTTCTTCCGATGACGATCTCGCTTCCGTCGCTCTTATGGGAATCCGCATCGATTTTCAGCGTGTATCCCGTAAGCGACGTAAGCGAATCGCGGATTTTTTCAGCGGCTGCCCTGGCGTAGGACGAGCCAGAAGCATATACGATTTTAACCGACGGAAGAGCGGTTCCGCCGAGGGTCAGTGTCAGCTTTGCTTCCGATGTGAAGGAGAGCGCCAGGTCTTCGGGAACCGAAAAAACGCCCTTTCCCTTATCGATATAATTTTCAAGCTCCTTCAGAGCCGAATTAATTGCTGCGCCGGAGCCTCCCGTGACGTAGATGCTTCCTTCCTTTACAAAGAGCTCCCAGTCACCGTTCTTCATTCTCGCAGTCTTTTCCGCTGTATCGTTTCCCGCGATGAAAATCGCAGGGCCTTTTTTTCCGGAATTGACGTACAGCAGCTCGTAGGAAATCGGAAGCTCGGTTCCGGTAGCCGCTTTGATTGCATTCTTAAGGCTCATAACGCCGTCGGCTGCAGTGCCGGGGCATTCGTCGCCGCGAAGGATTACATAATCGGGGCCGGCAGACGAGGCTACCGTAATGCCGGCAGGCTCTGCTGCCGTTGTGTTATCTGCCGAGCTGCCGTCTGATGGAAGAGTCCCGCATGCGGACAGCAGTAAAAGCAGCGAGAGAGCAAGAGATGTCAGCGCGCGCTTAAAAAATTTGTTGTGAATAATACCGATTGTCATGAAAGAAAAGCCTTATTTTTTCTCAAAGGAGGCAGCGACATTCTTAAGGAGCTCGCGGATGCCGAGATTCTGTGGGCAGTGGCCCTCGCAGCCGCCGCATTCCAGGCAGTCTCCGGCTTTTCCGGCTCCGTCGGTGAGCTTCTCATACAGAGCTGCGGAATCCGACCTGCTGAGAGAATAGTTTTTGCGCTTGTTGTATGCGTCAAAGAGATCGGGAATGCGGATTTCCACGGGGCATTCCTGCTCCGTGATGCAATAGCGGCAGCCGGTGCAGGGAATTGCGAGCTGGGCGCGGATTATATCGGCGCTCTTTCTGATAATGTCCTGCTCCTCATCATCGAGAGGACGGAAATCCTTCATATAGCCGATGTTGTCATCGGTCTGAGCCTGATTGCTCATGCCCGAGAGGACCATGTACACGTTTTCAAGGCTTGCAACGTATCTGATTGCCCACGATGCCGCAGACATGCCGGGGTTCTTCGCGTTCATGAGCGATGCCGCTTCCGCGGGAACGTTGGCAAGCGCTCCGCCCTTTACGGGCTCCATAACGATGACGGGCTTTCCGTGGCGGGTTGCGATATCGTAAATCTCTCCGGAGCATACGTTGTTGTCGTTCCAGTCTATGTAGTTTATCTGGAGCTGAACATATTCAACCTCGGGATGGTCGGTGAGGATTCTCTCAAGGGTTGCGGGGCTGCAGTGGCAGGAGAAGCCTATGTGCTTTGTTTTGCCCTCGGCCTTCTTTTTGGCGATAAAATCAAAGCAGTGCAGTCTCTGAACCTTTTCATAGCTTCCGTCGCCGATGGCGTGAAGCCAATAGTAATCGAAATGATCCACTCCGCAGCGCTCAAGCTGCTCGTTGAACAGCTTTTCCATGGTTTCTTCATCCTCGAAGGCCCAGAGGGGGAGCTTGTCGGTTACAGTAAAGGCATCTCTGGGATAGCGCTTTACGACAGCCTCTCTGAAAGCTACTTCGCTTTTTCCGCCGTGATAAACGTATGCTGTGTCAAAATAGGTGCCTCCTGCAGCGATGAAGGCGTCAGCCATCTTTTTGAAGGCCTCAATGTCAATATTTGTTCTGTCGTCTCCGATAATCGGAAGTCTCATAAGGCCGAATCCTAGTTTCATCATTTTTGGTTTCCGTCCTTTTACGATTTATTTTTGTTTTATGGGTGGCAGTATGCAATCGTATCTCACGGTGCTTCCGTCAACTGAGTATGACGGCTTGATTCCCGCAAGATACGGGCCCTTTTCGGGGCGTTTTATGATTATCCGGCGCGGTCCGGCGGAGATTGCGGCCTGAAGCAGCTCCTCCTCGGTTCCGCACGGCGCCTCCAGCTTCTGAAGAAGTTGGAATTTCTTTTTGATCAGTCCGCTTTTTTTTCGTCCGGGGAACATAGGGTCGAGAAGAACTATATCAGGAGCTTCTTCCAGCTTTTTAAGACCTTCGATGCTGTCCCCGCATATAAGTGTCATCCGTTCCGCGATGGGGGCAAGGGCAGCGTCGGCTAGCGCCCGCTTCAGCGCATCCTCAAGCAGAGCCGCGATGACGGCATTGTATTCGAACAGCGTGACCCTGAAGCCGTAAGCCGCCAGAAGAAAGGAATCCTCTCCGAGTCCTGCTGTTGCGTCTACGGCTGTAAGGCCTTCGGACGACGGCAGATTCCTGAATCTCGCTGCTTTTATAAGGGTTTCCCCTCCGAGATTGGCAGGACGGACTCTGCGCAGCATCGGTGAAAAATCACCTCTCAGCGCCAGTTCTCCGTCAGTGAGCGTAAGACCGTTTCCGTCGTCGGTGAGACTGAGACCCTCCGGGAGCAGCTCGGCAAGCTCCTTATTCATTTTCTTTATCTGCAGAGATCAGGATGTTTTCGCTTTCGGACTCCGGTTCGCCGCATTCTTCTGCGGGAAAATCAAATTCCCGGGCACCTGATCCTGCTTTGAGGAAGCAGTCTTTTTTTACATCCCAGTATATTTCCTGAATGGCATGCATCAGCATGTCCTTTGACTGTTCCGAAAGCCTGTTGTCCGCAAATATGTCGCGGGTATTTCCGAGAAAAGCCGAAATCTCGTATGAAAAACCGGGATTGGCCTCCGGGGAGGATTCGATTCCCGCAATTCTGTCGGCCTCGTCGCGGAGAGGAAGTACCTCGGAATCGGACTCCAGAAGCGCCGTTACGTTCACTCCGAGAGCATCCGCGAGCTGTTCGTAATGACGTCTTGATCCGGGCTTTGATACGTCGCTTTCATATGAGGTAACGGTTCTTCTTGAAAGACCGCAGAGAGCCGCCAGATCGTTCTGACTCAGCCCTTTTCTTAATCTTAATATTCTTATTTTTTTACCCAGTGTCATGATTTCAGGCCTTTTGAATTTCAGCAGTAAAACCGTATGAGCAGCTGCTTAAGGAAAAGCGGTCCCGGGTCCTGTTATCGCCGGAGTGCTTTGGCCGTTTTTTCCGGATTTTACGGTTTTTCATTGCTTGTTATAATATATTAATCATATATTATTTTATCATATTTTAATTAAATAGTAAAGAATTATTTTCTCATACTGGCGGATTGTAATGTGACAATCGTATCCGCCAAAAACAATGACACAAAAGGAAGAATTGTCAATAACGGGAAAGCTCGTTTGTCAATAACATGAAAAGACATCTGTCAATAGCAAGCAAAGACATCTGTCAATAGTAAGAAAAGTTCATTTGTATAAATGTGAAAACAGTTGATTTTTCACCCGGTTTGTGATAAAATATACATAATAAAAAACTGAAAAACAAGGAGAAAACCGAAATGTTTTTATCTGAAGCTGTAGGCTCTGTAGCCACAGACATCGCACAGAACGCCGGTGAGACCGTAGATAAGGTTGCCAACGGCGGAATCGATTGGGCAGCGCTCAAGAGCACTGTTCTCACTTGGGTAATGAGCACCGGCATCAAGGTTATCATCGCCCTTCTCGTCCTTTTCATTTCCTTCAAGATCATCAACTGGGTCGGAAGAAAGCTCGAAAAGAAAAACGCCAAAAACGGAAAGCTCGACAAGACAATTTTCAAGACCGTTGTCAAGGCCGTTAAAATTGCTTTGAAGGTTATAATCGCCGCCTGCCTCGTAGCTTATCTCGGAATTGATACCTCCGGTATCACCGCGCTCATCGCCTCTCTCGGTGTTTGCGTCGGTTTGGCCGTAGACGGTGTCCTCTCCAACATCGCGGGCGGACTCCTCATTCTCATCACAAGACCCTTCAAGGTCGATGATTTCGTTGAAATGGGCGATGTCATCGGTACCGTTGAGGATATTCACGTATGCCACACCGTTGTCTGCACTCTCGATAACAGAGTAATTTACGTTCCCAACAGCGTAGCCTCCGGATCCACCGTCATCAACTATTCCGTAAAGGAATTCAGACGTGTAGACCTTGAATTCGAGATTTCCGAGGAAGAGGATTTCGAGGATGCCAAGAAGATTCTCGAGAACATCGTAGCAAATCACGAAAAGGTTCTGAAGGACAGACCTTCCACCATCAGAGTATGCGGTGCCACCGACGACGGTGTAGTCATCTGCTGCAGAGCATGGTGCAAGAACGCCGATTACTGGGATGTATTCTTCGATATCCGCGAGCAGGCCAAGAAGGGCTTCGATGCCGCCGGAATCGAGTTCCCGTACGAGCAGATCGATGTCAGAGTCATCGATAAGAGAGACAGAGAAGCAAGATAATTTCTGCAATACAAAAGCCGGCCGAAAGGCCGGCTTTTTTATCAAAATCCAAGGTTTTCATCGACGAGAATCAGGTGGATTCTGTCCTTGTGCCTTGAGTATCTTGTTATGAGAAACTGGCAGCAGATTGTGTCGGGAGACAGGCAGTCGATGCATTTGCCGGTGCTTGCGCAGGGTGTTGAGAGCCCGAAGCGCTGTACATTGAGCGTAGCGGCCTCGTTCCTTGCGCGCTTGAGAGCGGCGTCGGCATCGCCTGCAACCTTATTCATTCCGACGACAAGTACAAGTTTTCGCGGGCCGTAGGCATATGCGGAGACACGGTTGGAGTTGCCGTCGATGTTAACCAGCACGCCGTCCTCCGATATGGCGTTTACGCTGCCGACGAACACGTCGGCGTCGTATGCCGCAAGCTCTATCGCCTGCCGCTGCTCTCTCGGGGAGCCGTCTCTGTCAAGATAATTGTAATTACCCGCGATGAGGGCGTCGCGCAGACCGATTTCGGACACGGACATGCTGCCGCCCTGAGCGACGGTCGAGCCCTCCGGGATGAGGGAAAGCGCAATCTTCAGCGCCTCCGCACGGTCATGAGCATAATAACCCTTGATATTTCTCTGGGCGAGCTTACGGATGATTCCTGCCGCCTTCATTTCGTTTCTCTGACTTCTGAGTTCGAGGGGTGTCATTTTGAGTTCCTCCGATATATGTTTCTTTCATGACAATTATATCAGCAGAGCCGAAAAAAGTCAAGAAAAAGAAACGGATAACGGAAAAAGGCCGGCGGATAATCTGTTCGCCGACCTTTTTCCGTAAATCAATTATTGGCCGAGAGACCGTAACTGTCCCCGGGCTTCTCATCCGAGCCTTGAGATAAGGCTGCCGAGAACGGGCTCGAATTTTACTCCGTATCTGTGGTTTTCGTCGCCTACGGTGTTCTTTATGCAGGCGAGCACGAAATCGGCAGCTACCGCGACAGCCTCAGGTGCGGTTTTGCCGCGCATAAGAGCCCCGGTGAACGCGGATGCGAAGATATCGCCTGTTCCGTGGCAGCCTCCGGCTGTTTTTTCGTGAGTATAGTATGAGGTTTTGCCGTTTTCCCTTATGGCGGCTCCCGTCGTTCCGGGCTCAAAGCCGACTCCGGTAAGAACCACCGTCGCACCGCCCGAGGAGAGCGCATCGAGCAGATGCTCAACATATGCTTCATCGATGTCTTCTCGGTACTCAGTGCCTGTCAGCAGCGCTGCCTCCGTGATGTTCGGAAGAATAATGTCCGCCGCCGATGTGAGCTGCTTCATCGACTCCACAAACTTTCCGTCAAAGCCCGCATAAAGCTTGCCGCCGTCCGCCATAGCGGGATCGACGATGAGCGGTCCGCCCTTTTTCAGCAGTCCTGAGGCAATGTCAAGAACATATCCTATCTGCTCGGCGCTTCCGAGGTAGCCGGTGTATACGGCATCGAAGAAGAGTCCTTCCTTTTTCCAATGAGCGGCGATGCCGGGCATCTCACCTGTAAGGCCCCCGAATGCGTAGCCCCGGAAGCCTCCGGTGTGAGCCGAGAGGACACCGGAGGCAACCACGGCGGTTTCCGCGCCGCATGCGGACAGTATCGGAAGAGCGACCGTAAGTGAGCACTGTCCTATGCAGGAGATGTCCTGAACGGTTAAAATTCTTTTATAATCCATTTGCAAATCCTGTTTTCAGTCGATTTGCATTTTCTTTGCGAGCTTGCCGAGACCGAGCGGATAGACTATGATCATGCCGAGAACCGCTCCGACAACAGCCTGAAGAATCTGGAAGGGCATCTTGGCCACCGCATATTCCGGAGTGCTGTATATCCAGGCTCTTCCTACCGAGTATCCGACCACGTTGATAACCGCTCCGAGCGTGACTCCGATGCCGGAAGAAAACGCCTTGTGCTTTTTAAGCAGATAGTGAGCGAATACCGAGATCACTACGGCCTGGAGGCCGTGTGTGACGAGGGAGACGAACATCGGGGTGGGGTAGAAGAGCATGTCGCCTACGAAGGCTCCTATGCCGCCTACGGCAAATGCGTAGGCAGGAGTGAGTATTATGGATGCGGCGCAGATTACAATGTCGTTCATATAGAGATGTCCGCCGGGGACGGGAACGCTCAGAAGACTGCTGCTCATGATTATATTCATTGCCATAAGCAGACCTGCGATGCAGATTCTTTTGAGTGTTTTTCTTGAAGAAGTATTTGCCATTTGTTTTTCCTCTTTACTTCATCGGATTTTTATTGTATAATATTATAAACCTTCTTTGGACTTAAATAAATAATCAGAAAGAGAGATTTTTATATAACCAGATGGCGGATAAGAAGTATATGGACCTTTATAAGGGACTGAAAGAGGATATTGAAAACGGGAAATACCGCCAGGGGGAAAAGCTCCCGTCAAAGAGGAATCTTGCGGTCTTGAACGGTGTCAGCATTATTACCGTAGAGCATGCCTGCGATATGCTTGCTGATGAAGGGTATATTACACCGATTGAAAAAAAAGGCTATTTTGTCACCGATGTAGGGGCTGCGGAGGCAGAATGCGGAAAGCTCGGAGGCGGCGGGGCTGCGGCTATGCATCTGCCTGAGCCCAGGGACTATCCGAATCAGCAGTTCGAATATTCGACGTGGTTCAAAACCGTGAGAAAAGTTATTTCCGATAACGATTCGCGGCTGTTTGTCAAGTCTCCTGCCAAGGGCTGCGAGGTGCTGAGAAACGCATTGTCGGATTATCTCTTCAGATACAGGGGCATTGTTGCACGTCCGGAAAACATCATCATAGGCTCCGGAGCAGAGCAGCTATACGAGACATCTGTCAAGCTCATCGGGCGCGGAAAAATCATCGGCATCGAGAATCCCTGCTACAGGCAGATTGAGTATGTCTATTCGGCTATGGAGCTTAAGCTTTGCAGACTGACGATGGGAAACGACGGCATCGAAACCGAGGCTCTGAACGGTTCGGAATTCGATGTCCTGCACGTCACGCCCTTTCACAGCTTCCCGACGGGAATTACGACATCGGCGTCCAAAAAACGCGAATATCTCGACTGGGCAAAGGGCGGCGACAGATTCATCATCGAGGACGATTTTGACAGCGAGTTTTACATCCCCGTAAGGCCCATCCGAACTCTTTATTCGATGGACACGTCGGATTCCGTTATTTATATCAATACGTTTTCAAAAAGCCTGTCTCCGGCGATGAGAATAGGATATATGATTCTTCCGGACAGGCTCATCGGAGCGTTTGACGGGAAGCTCGGCAGACTTTCGTGCAGCGTGCCCGTAATGGATCAGTATATTCTGGCGGAATTCATATCCTCCGGAAGCTTTGAACGGCATCTCAACAGGATGCGCAGAAAACTAAAAAAGGAGACATAATGGCACAGCTTAAGATGTACAGACTTCCGGGAACGCCGCATGAGCATTACGAACTGCCGGAAGGCTATTTCTGCCCGTTCTGTACGCCCCGTGGATGGAGCGGAGATGGCAGTCGATCGCGACGCGTTTCGGCCTCGCGGAGCTTCCCGCGCTGAACGATGATACCTCCTATTGCAAAACTCTTCATGCCCGGGACGTGCTGTGCTTCGGCGCTGTCGGCAGAGGCTGCGCAGACATGCTTGATTTGCATAATATGGAAGACAGTATGGGAGAATTCATACTGTCGTGCAAAGGAAAAAAGTAGAAGCGCAAAAGAACGCCGCCTACATGGGCGGCGTTCTTTTGCGGCACTATGCCGATAATTATCTGTCGTAATCGTTGTCTCCCGCATCGGCAGTGTTGCTTCGGGACTGGTTTACGAAGGCTTCGGACTTCTTCTTCTCAGCCGTGGTTGCCTTGTCAAAGGTTGTGGGCTGATGAAGGACGACCTGGGTGAAGGGAATAGAGATATTGTGTGCGTCAAAGAGAAGCTTGAACTGTCTGTTCATGTCTCTTTCAACCTGGAAACGGGCGGATTCTTCGCACTTCGCTACAAATTTGAGCGATACGCCGGAGGCTCCGAGCTCGGATACGCCTTTGTAAAGCGGACCTTCGACGATATCGGGGATAGCATCGCCGATTTTCTTTAAGTTGTCCTTGATTATGGCTTCAACTCTTTCGATCGACTCGCCGTACTCAATCTGAACGACGCAGGGGACGAGAGTGAGTCTGTCGGTGAGGTTGATGACCGTTCTGAGGTCGGAGTTGTTCATGATCTTGAAGTTGCCTGCGGTATCTTCAAAGCGTGTGGTTCTGATGCCGATGTCGCGAACGGTTCCGCGGAAGCCGTCTACGATGATGATGTCTCCAACGTCGAATACTTCCTCAAATACTATGAACAGGCCGGAAATTATATCCTCGATGAGGGGCTGAGCGCCGAGACCGACGATAAGAGACAGGATTCCGATGCCTGCGAGAAGCGTGCCTGTATCGACTCCCATTGTCTTGAGAGAAGCGAAGATGAATACAAGAACGGAAAGATATTTGATGAAGGAGCTGATGAGGTTGAGGATCGCTTTTCCTTTTTTGATAAAGGTCAGAATCCAGCAGATGAATATACGGAGTACATAGCCGAGCGTGATGAAGAAGAAGCCGTAGCTTACGATTCTTATCCATTTGATGTAATCTCCGGCTCCCGAGAAAATGTTGAGACTTCTGTAGAGCTGGCTATCCTCACCGAATATCTTGCCTCCGATAAGGAGGAGGACAAAGTAAACCGCCGCGAGGCAGAGAAGAACGATTGTGAACACGGTGCTCACAAGTTTCTGTGTTTTTTCGGATTTTTCTTTAAAAGCAATCATTTTGTGCCCTTTCATTGAAAAAAGTTGTGTTGGATTCCGCATTCCTTCGCGGTGTTACGGTGTAATATAGGTTACCGAAATGTACTCGGATGGGGTGAAGCTGTTCTGGTAAACGATTACGTAAAACGGCTCATTGAAGTTAAGCGTTATGGGATTAAGCTCGGTGTAGTCGGTCTGCGTTCCGAGAGATATCGGAGTAATCGCGTGAACCGTGGGAGAGGAGGCCTTAACAACCGTAAGATATCCTGTGTATCCGGTATTGTCGCTGTAGTAAACGACTGTGGGAGTGAACGCTACGGTTCCTGTCGCTGGGCCTGAGGAAACGGCATCGGTGTAGAAATATCCGTAGGAATAGGTCTTGGAGCTGTTGACCCTGAAGGATGTATCGGAAAGAAGTCTTCCGTCTTTGATGAAAAGCTCTCCGACCTTGTCGAACTGCGGCATCTGCCCTTCGCCCCACAGCATGGTTTCAAGCTCTTCACGGGTATGGCCGCTCATAAGATAAACCCCTGCTCTGTAAGTGCCGGCAGCCATGGCGGCATCGGACATTTCCATCCACAGACGTTCTTCATCGGGGTTCTGGTTCAGGAAATTCGCGTCCGTAAAGCCGTCAATAGCACATGTAACGGCCTTTCCTGAGGAGTTCCGGATTACAAGTGCATAGAAGCTGAGCTCCTGTCCGCCGTCGGACATTGACGGTTCGGGATAATAACCTGTTCCTGTATATTTTATGAAGAAACCGCTTTCACCGACGGATGAGCTGCCGCTTTCGGCAGCCTCGGCAAGTGTTGCGGGTGAGGACGCTTCGTGTCTCAGGCTGAATGACGGCCTTGTACGGCCTGACAGCTGCGATACGGCCGACGACACCGTCTTTCCTCCTGCCGATACCGCAACCGTATATCTGTCGGCATAGATGAGGTCCGCGGCGGCTGCGGTAAACACCGTCGCGTTCTGCGATGCCGTCACGGGTATCCGTGTACCCAGGCTGTCTGTGACGGTTACCGTCGCAGAGGAATATGCCTCCTTGAATGCATCGGTGAGCGTTATTACCGCGTCGCCCTGAGCGTTCTGCGTAACGGTGAAGGCCCGGGGTGTTGTAAATACCACCGTGCGGATGTCGGTGTCAAGCGAATCGTCATGAATTACAAAGCTGTAGGACGTGTCGGGCTTAAGACCTGAAAGAGTAATGTTGCCGTTTGTGGCGGAAACCGTCGATGCCGAAATATGAGCTCCGGCGTTTATCGACTGCTCCGAGCAAATAAACGAAATCCGATTTTCGTGAGGATTGTCGAACAGGAACGAGTATGAAATGCTCTCAAGCTTAATCAGCGAGTTCAGAATATCAACGCTTACCGGAAGTCTGTCCGGCGTTCTGACTGTGTGGGTGAGCAGAACCGTTCCGTCGTAATCCGTGAAGACTATCTCATAATCCGTGGACGGCTCGAGATTGTCAACGGGGAGCACGGCCGTGCCGTCGGAGTAATATGCGGTTGCTTCCTGTCCGTTTACGGTGACCTTAATGCTGTTTCCGTCGGGATTTGAATATCTGTATGTCGCTCTTATGCAGAAGGATTTGAATTCGTTGGAGGACGCACCGAAGATGCTGTCGTATCTGCCATCTGCCTCCGTCAGTTCTACCGAGGCCTGTGTTCTGAGCTTCGCTGAGAACGAATGGCTTAAGATAACCGAGCCGTCGATGTCGATGAATTCCACCGTGTGGTTTTCACCCATCGTAAGGCCGGTTCTTTCCAGAATGAAGGTGCTGCCGGAGAGATCTGCATCGACGGTTACGCCGTCGTATTTAAGGGTAATCGCGTTCGAATCGGGATTGTATACCGAATAAACAAGGCGTACGGAATCGAAGGAGATTTCCTGTTCTCTGAGCTCAATCACGGCGCCTTCTCTTGAACGGGTTTCGAAATCGAATTCGCCGATAACGGAGCCGTCATAGTCGCGGAAGACTATATAGTGCTTTGAGCCTTCCTCCAGATTCGTGTACTCGAGGCGGATTACACCGTCTGTGGTTTCGGGAACGAATTCCGCACCGTCAAATTCGGCGGTGATTTCGTTGCCGTCGGGTTTATCAACTCTGAACGCAAGGCTTAATGAATTAAGAGCGGGTAAGTACTCGGAAACCTCAATCGAGGCATGAGCTCTCGCGGGCGTTTCAGCGATGCCCTCGCAGAGCACGTTGCCGTCACCGTCCTTCAGTACGTAAGAGTAGGTCGTTTCAGGCTCAAGGTTGTCTGCCTTAATGCGGATGAGGTCTCCGTCGATGACGACCTCTGCCTCGCGGTCGCCGATAAAGGCAAATAGATTTTCGGGAACGGTGCCTTCCGCACGTACCGCGATATCAAGTCTGTTATAGCCTGCGATGAGGTCTTCTTCTCTGTAAACCGTGCCCCCGTGCTCTCCGCCCGATGTAATATATGTCAGGGAGAGACGGACCTCACCGGCTGCCCAGACCTCGAGCAGATACTCGCGCCCGGGTTCAAGCCCGAAAAATTCCGCGGAAGGATATTCGGGATCTATTTCGCGGGCTTCGATCTCGCGATGATCGGGCCCCGATAACTCAGACAGAACGGCGGTGAAGCTTACCTCGGGATCGTTCGACGAGAGCTTGAAATCGAAGCGTAGAAAATCGCTTCCGGCTTCATATCGGATTACGTCGACGAGGATGGCTCCCGATACGATGAGTACTATCGCAACCGCCGGAGCGACGACGGTGGTCACCGCAGAGAGCAGCCGTCCGAGCCTCGTTCTGTTTGATTTCATGAGAGCCGCATGACGCGTGCTCTTTTTTTTCGGGACGGCGGAATAATCCTGAAATTCCTCTATCCCCCGGTCCTCCCGGACCCCGTATGAGTGATGCTCCGGAACAGAGGTCTCCGGATTGGTTTCCGGAATACTGTTCATTTCGGGAGTCACGTCGGATATTTCCGTTAATTCGTATTCTTCGTTCATGTGTTTTTGTGTGGGGACTCTGTTGAAGTCCGATGTTTCAGCGTTCATGTCAGCCGCTCTGACAGTATCGGAGACTGAACGTCCGGTCGTATTCCGTTGGCTTACGGACTGATTATCCGAAAAGCACATTTTTCATATTTAAATGTAGTTAATCGTTATTATATCATAATTCTTTTCAATATGCAACATTTTTCGAATTAAAAAACAATCTGAAAAGCGGCTGTAAATTTTCAAAGTAACTTCTACAGTAGAAATTAAAATAGAAGTTAACATGAG
>JAKSPQ010000039.1 GCA_024404665.1 Clostridia bacterium | reverse complement strand
TCAGAGATTGTATTATTTTGCGCTTCTCATTCCGACTATTGACAAAGAGCCGTTATCTTTTTACTCTTGCGTTTCCGTTTGCAATCTGGATTATCTGGTCCTCGTCACAGGGCTGCGCATAGTCCGTGAGGAAGGTTGTCGCCATCGCTCCGGATGCCCAGGCGAAATCAATGAGCTTCTTGCCGTCAAAGCCGCGGTTTACACCGTAGAGCAGGCCGCCTACAAAGCCGTCCCCTCCGCCGATACGGTCAGGGACGCGTATCGGCTCCGGTTCAATCACTTCCCAGCATTCGGCTGAGGCATCAAACATCACGGCGCCCCAGAGATGCTCGTTAGTGTTTATGACCTGTCTTAACGTAGTCGCAAAAAGAGTTGCCGCGGGATACGCCTCACGAACGCGTTCTATCATCTCTTTAAAGGAATCAAGCTTGTCCGAAAGGTTACGTCCGCCTGCCTCCGGGCCCTTTATTCCGAGACAGAGCTGGAAGTCTTCCTCGTTTCCTATGAGAATATCCGAGCGTCCGGCAATTTCGGAGAACAGCTTTCCGAGCTCTTCCTCCCTTCCCTTCCAGAACGATGCCCTGTAATTGAGATCGAAGGATACGAGCGTTCCGTATTTCTTTGCGGCCTTGGCAATCTCAAGACACAGTCTTCCTGTGCTTTCCGACAGAGCCGCGATGAGTCCCGAAAGATGAACGATTCCGACGCCCTCCTCCCCGAAAATTCGCTCAAGGTCAAAATCCCCCGCGTCGAGGGTTCTTCCGACTCCGCCCGCACGGTCGTTGCATACTCTCGGACCGCGGACGCCGAAGCCGGAATCGGCGATGTTGAACTGATGGCGGTAGCCCCATGGACCGCCCTGATCCACCTGCTTGGCCTCGAAGGTCATGCCGCGCGAGCGGAGATTGGCTTTTATGAAATCCGCGATCGGGGAACCGTTGACAAAGGCAGTGAGAACCTTTACGGGGAGTCCGAGATAAGAGGAAATACTTGCGACGTTTGTTTCCGCGCTTGTTGCCTGCATTTTAAAAGTCTCGGAGCAATATACGGGCTGACCGTTTTCGGGAGTGATTCTTACTCCCATGCTGGTGGGAACAAGCAGCGCCCAGCGGGCGTTTTTCTTTAAGTTAAGCATTCTGATATACTCCTTTTGCCGCTTTCGGCTCAGACATTATAAAATGTGGAAGCTGTGTCTGCTCCCTCGTGCGTCCAGTTGGTGTGGAAATGCTCCCCGCGGGGCGCATCGGTGCGTTCATATGTGTGAGCGCCGAAATAATCGCGCTGTGCCTGAAGAAGATTGGCGGGAAGACGGGCGCATCTGTATCCGTCGAAATACGCGAGCGCCGCACTGAAGGCGGGAACGGGAGTTCCGGACATAATCGCCGCGGAGCACACTCTTCTGAGTGACTTCTCGCATTCCTTTAAAACACTGCGGAAATAGGGCGCCAACATAAGATTTCCGAGCTCCGGAGACTCGGCGAAGGCGTCCCTGATTTTTCCGAGGAACGACGATCTTATGATGCAGCCTCCCCTCCACATGAGTGCGATTCCGCCGTAATTGAGATTCCAGCCGTAGGTATCGGCGGCAGCCTTCATAAGCGAATATCCCTGCGCGTATGAGATAAGCTTTGCGGCATACAGGGCGTTTTCAAGATCACCGACGGATACGGGAACCTTTTCGTTTTCAGAAGACAAAAGCTCCGACGCGCGGACTCTGCCGTCCTTATCCGCCGAAAGCGATCTCGCAAAGACTGCCTCGCAGATAAGCGTAAGCGGGATTCCCTCGTCAAGGGCCGCTATCGACGCCCACTTGCCCGTGCCCTTCTGTCCGGCCGCGTCGAGAATATAATCGATAAGCTCTGCTCCGTTCCCGTCTTTATAGCCGAGAATATCCGCGGTTATTTCAATGAGATAGCTTTCAAGCTTTCCTTTATTCCATTCCGAAAAGACATCCTTCATCTCGGAATTCGACATTCCGAGCTGATCCTTCATTATCTGATAAACCTCACAGATGAGCTGCATGTCGCCGTACTCGATACCGTTGTGAACCATTTTCACGAAATGACCGGCTCCGTTCTCTCCGACATAATCGCAGCAGACTTCTCCGCTTTCGGTTTTGGCGCAGATTGACTGAAGAATCGGCCTCGCTCTCTCCCATGCCTCGCGTGAGCCGCCCGGCATCATTGAAGGTCCCCTGAAGGCCCCCTCTTCGCCGCCGGACACACCGGTTCCTATAAAGAAGCAGCCCTTGGACTCGACATATTCGCACCTTCTCACCGGGTCGGGGAAATGGCTGTTGCCTCCGTCGATGACAATATCCCCGGGTTCAAGAAGCGGCAAAAGCTTATCTATGACTTCATCGACCGGCTTTCCCGCCCTGATCATCATCATTATCACTCTGGGCTTTTTCAGGCTTCCGACGACGTCCGCAAACGACGAGGCACCGTAAAAATTCTTCCCGGCGCCGCGTCCGTTGATAAAAGCAGGCACGATGCCGTCCCTTACGTCAAACACGGATACCCTGAAGCCGTGTCTCTCCATGTTCAGAGACAGATTCTCGCCCATTACGGCGAGGCCTATCATTGCTATATCAGATAATTCCATTTTCAACTCCGCAACGCGCATACAAAGCGCGTTTTTTATTTTTTGTTATATTTTGGTTCTTTTTTGTTCTTTCCGTTCCGAAAAAATACGGTCCGCACGTCAGACATAAATAATGCCGTCCGCAAATCAAAATCAGTCGCGTTCAGACGTCCACAGGCCCAGGGCCGGATTTGAAATATAGAATATTTTTTCTCCGTCCACGGTGTTAAAACCGTCCTTCAGTTTTTCCGGATTGTATTTTTCCGCGGCCGTGTCATAATCCGCCCAACCGTAATGTACTCCTCTCACCTCATCCTCGGAGAGTGCCTTCGTGCAATAGGTAACAGAGAATCTTCCGTCGGATGAGCCGTGGATGAGATGTGCCGCGACGGAGAGGTTTTCTCTCAGATCCCGGCATGTTTCAACAAGCCTCAGAACGCTCTCGCGGCCGGGATATCCGTATTTCCTTATCAGCCTGTCGTTTTCGGCATCCTCTCCGAAGCGCTCGACTCCGGGAGCGAGAATCACGAGCTCTCCTCCGTCGGCCATTGCCATTCTGGTTCTGTAAATCGCCTTGTTTCCGAGCCACGTCGATTTAAACTCCCGCGGGTCGAGATATACAACCGCTTTTTTTATTTTTTCGGGTAACTTAATGAGATTTTCGCGTCTGCTGTCCGAAACGGCTTCTTCAAAAAACCGTCTGTCACGTCCGATATACACGCCGTGAATCACGGTTTCGTCGTCGCTGCCGGTTGTGACGGTCAGAATATACTGAATCGGAAGCGGCTTCAGAAAATGCTCCTCGGCATAGTCGAAAACGCGTCTGACGGGAGAAAAGTCCTTTCCCATTATTCTCTCGAGCCCGTAAAACGCGCCGAGCATATGCGAGGCGTTTATCATGGAAGCGCCTCCGCAGCCGACAAAGATATTTTTTGAATAGTTGGCCATTCCCACGACCTCGTGAGGAACCACCTGACCTATCGAGAGGATGAGGTCATAATCGTTATCAAACAGTATTTTGTTCACCTCGACATCGATGGCTTCATTGACAAGCCCTTCCGATACCTCGCTTACAAACTCTGCGGGAACCTCTCCTATTTTAACGACATCGTCCCTCCATCTGTGGACGATGAGGTCTCCGTGCTTTACTCTGCCTTCGAAAAAAGCGTAGCACTCCTCTTCCGACATCGGTCTGTGTGTTCCCAGCGCCGGCATGACGTCGATGTCGCAGCCGTCTCCGAGAATATCATATATCATTGCGGTTATTTTCCCTGCTCCCGAGTACAGCCTCGTGTAGTCCGGGGGGAGGATCAGCAGCTTTTTGGGCTTTTTCTCTTCAAGAAACGCGGAAAGCGATGCATATAGGACATCATCGCAGACACGCGGATTGCCTCTGATTATCATGGCTTATACTCCGGAATATGCGGAAAAGCCGCCGTCGACGGGAATAACGGTGCCCGTAACGAAGCCCGAAGCGCCGTCATCGGCGAGCCAAAGCAGGGTTCCGATGAGATCCGAGACCTCGCCGAAACGCTTCTGGGGAGTGGCGGCGAGTATTTTTTCGGTTCTGGCGGTGGGTGTACCGTCGCTGCGGAACAGCAGCTCCCTGTTCTGCTTTGTGACAAAGAAGCCCGGAGCTATGGCGTTTACTCTTATTCCGCACGGAGCAAAATGAACCGCCATCCACTGGGTAAAGTTTGATACTCCGGCCTTGGCTGCGCTGTATGCGGGTATTTTTGTCAGAGGCCTGAACGCGTTCATTGAAGAAATATTGATTATTCCTCCGCCCGTGCCGATCATGTCCTCCGCAAAAACCTGCGTTGTGAGGAAAGCAGACATAATGTTCAGATTGAATACGGACGCAAGTCCGTCCTCCTCGAGCGAAAAAAAGCTTTTGATTTCGTCCGACATGTCGGGAGACATCGTCTCGTTCTGAGTGGTTGCGCGGGGAGAGTTCCCTCCGGCTCCGTTTATGAGGAGATTCACTTTTCCGAGACGCTCATGAATGACGTCGCGGGCGGCGAGAAGACTGTTTTTGTCCGTACAGTCGGCTTCAACCGCTATCGCGTTGTCTCCTATGGCCCCGGCAACCGGAATCAGATTCGACATATGAGGACCGAGGACCGCCACCTTTGCTCCCGACTTTCCGAGAGCTTTGGCAAATTCGCTCATAAGGACGCCGCCGGCTGCCGTAACAACCGCGACCCTGTCCGTAAGATCCACGTTAAAAGGCAATTTGTATTCGGACATGCTTAACACCGGTATAATCAAACACTCTCCCCGGCAGGAGCATCGATTACACGTAATCCTTTCAAAACACAGTTTTGTTCCGTATTACACCGTACTTATTCCGGAACGGAGCACGGGGCTGAGCCGGGATTCTGCCCGTAGCCGTTCCGAATACCGTTAAATAAATGAGACCGCGCCGCCGTTGAAAAACAAAGGCCTACGGAATGCATCGCGAGTTTTTTGTCCAAACCGGCTCTCAGCCGAAGGCAAAATAATTCTTCGCATTGAAATAGCTGATATCGCCTACAATTTTTCCGAGCGCTCCGATATCGCGCGGATACTCTCCGTTTTCCACCCAATCACCCAATACCGAGCACAGAATTCTTCTGAAGTACTCGTGTCTCGGATAGGATATGAAGCTTCTTGAATCCGTCAGCATGCCTATGAAGCAGCCGAGTATCCCGAGATTCGCAAATGCTTTGAGCTGTGCCTCCATTCCGTCCCTCTGATCGTTGAACCACCATGCTGAGCCAAGCTGTATTTTTGACCTGAAGGGCGCCTCCTGGAAGCTTCCCATAAGTGCTCCGAGCCTGTAATTGTCGTTGCCGTCGAGGGAATACAGAATCGTTTCCGGAAGCCGGTTTCCGGCATCGAGGGCACCGAGCAGACCGCAGAGCGCAAAAAGATCGACCTGTGCTCCGATGGAATCGAAGCCCGTATCTCTTCCGAGCCTTTCAAACATGCGGTGATTGTTGTTCCTCATCGGTCCCAGATGAAGCTGCATGCACCAGCCCTTTTCGGCGTATTTTCCGCCAAGGAACAGCATCATATACGTGATGAAGGCGTCCTCCTCGGCGGAAGTCAGCTTCTCGCCGCGCATTGCCTTGGCAAACGGCCCCTCCGGGTCTCCGGAAACAAACGCGGCACGCTCGAGACCGTGATCCGAAAGTCTGCAGCCGTGTGCATGGAAATAGCCGATTCTGTCGTTTAAAAAGCCGCAGAGCGCCCCCATACTGTCTATGTTATGCTCCTCCATATATGCCCGGAATTCAGACGCGTTTCTTATGTTCACGGCCTTGTCCGGACGGAATGTCGGAAGAACGGAAACGGAAAAACCGCTGTCCTTTATTTTTTCGTGGTACAGAAGGCTGTCCCCGGGGTCGTCTGTCGTGCAGAGCGTTTCGACACCGGACATGGATATCAGTCCCCTTGCCGAAAAGCTATCGGAAGCCAGCAGCTCTCCGCATCTGTCATATATGCGGTCAGCGCTTTTGTCAGTCAGAGCCTCGTCTATGCCGAAATATCTCTTAAGCTCAAGGCTTGTCCAGGCATACAGAGGGTTTCCGGGTGCGTACATTACCGTTTCCGCGTATGCTCTGAATTTATCACGCCAGTCCGCATCGCCGGTTATGAAGCGCTCCCCGATGCCGTAAGAGCGCATGGCTCTCCATTTGTAATGGTCCCCGGCCAGCATAAGCTCGCCGATGCCGTCAAAGCGTCTGTCCTCCGCAATCTCTGCCGGATTCAGATGACAGTGATAATCGATGATGGGCTGCTTCTCGGCAAAGCCGTGATAAAGCTCCCGCGCCGTTTCGGTACGGAGCAGGAAATCGTTGTCTGCAATTCCCTTCATTAAGTCACCTCCGTGATTTTTTCGCATTATGATGTATAATTTTATCACAACTGTTCCTTGCAGTCAAGCGATTGTATATAATTTGACATTTTATTTACTATTATGACATATTTAAGGAAACCATTCCCGAAAAAAAAGAAAAATGGGCAGGCTGTTCCCGAAAAAAGAAATGTCAGGCGAGTTTTCCCGCTCTGACATTTCCTTTTATTCATTCCTTTCGGGGATAAGCTTTATACAGATGGACGATGTTCAGGTCCTCCTCCATATCAAGGCCGTGAGAGCCGGAGCCGCCGTCTATCTCATGACAGCCATGGTCCATCGCAAAGCCCACAAGCGTATCGTGTCCCGTCCAATGCTTTTTGACAAGAGACGAAAGCTCTGAAAAAGCGTAGTTGTTGCTTCTGAGCTCCGACAGCGCCTCCGGACTTTCGGGTCCGAACTTGTGCATCCAATGATCGTAATTCCCGTTGTAAACGGCTATAAAATCATACTCGTCTCCGATTATAAGCTCCGCCGCCCTGGCGTTTATCTCTCCGACGGTATCGTAAAGGAAATAATCCATATTCCGGCCGAGGAAGATTTTCCCCATACTGCACTTGTTATCCGCGACGATGGCAGCCTTCTTCCCCGCTCTGACAAGCGCATCCCACATAGTGTCTACGGTTATTACCGGCTTTTCGTATTTTCTGATCCCGTGCACATCGGGCTGAGCTCCGGTATACATCGTTCCGAAGCAGACGGGAGTTACGGAAGGCATGACCGTTTTCATCGGCAGCTCAAGCTCGGTAAGAGCGATGACATCCGAAAGATACCATGAATACTTTCTGTAAATCCACTCCGCGACAGCATCGGGGTTATACATCAGAATCCTGTCGGCATGTCTGCCCGAGAACGCATCAAACGCGTATTTTTTCAGTTTTTCGTTGGCCGGGGCCGCAAAGGACGGAGCTTCCGTTCCGGCTATGGCCGCCAGAGCCCCGCATAGTGAATCAAGAGAATCCGTATTATACATGTTCTTTCTCCGTCTCGTTTTTTACGCACACACGGCTGCGCGCGGCACATACTCCGCACAGACGGTGTCTGCCCCGTCAGTATATCATCTTCTCCGAAAAAAGTCAACATAAATCGCGGTTTTTATGAAAAAGAGTCCGTTCATACGCGCGATTGTTGACCGACGGTAAAAAGTGTGATATAATAGATGCAATGCCGAAGCGGAACCGTTCTCCCGCGGAAAGCCCGACTGTCCGATCGGCAAACCACATTTTTCATCTATCAACATTTTTCATCTAACATCATCTAACAAAGGAAGGTATTCCGATATGCTCAGAAAACAAAAGCACGGACTCGTATCCGCCGCGGCACTCACACTGATTTCGGTCATTCTGCTCTGCTTTTCAGGCTGCCAAAGCTCCGGAAACAACGCAGATCATCCCGTATGCGAAATTGTAATCAAGGATTTCGGAACCGTAACGGTCACGCTTGACAGAACAGCAGCTCCGATTACCGTAGACCATTTCACGGAGCTCGCGCGCAAGGGTGCTTATGACGGCTCCGTAATCACCCGCATCCAGGCCGGCTTCGTTCTTCAGGGCGGCGAAGGCGCAAAGGACAGCTCAACAATAAAGGGCGAATTCGCATCGAACGGAGTCGATAACCCCATCAAGCACAAAAAAGGCGTTATCTCCATGGCGAGAGCCACGTCGTATAACAGCGCGTCTTCACAGTTTTTTATAATGCTCGACGACGCTTCCAGTCTGGACGGTGATTATGCCGCCTTCGGCTCAGTTACCGGCGGCTGGAACGTAATAGAAAAAATCATTTCTTCAAAGGTTGCGAAGGACTTCAGAAACGACTACTACGGCGTCGCCATGGGCTTTCTGAATGAGGAAGCATATATTACGATAGAAACCGTAAAAGTGGTTTCAGACTGATACGAAAAAGTCCACAGCAATACACAAAGACAGCAAAACAGGCGGCCGGAAAGCCGCCTGTTTTGCTGTCTTAAATTACACAAGACTGTTCTTATGACAGCGATTTTGCCGCGAGTCCGATGATTCCGACCATAACCGGAACCAGCAGTATTCCGGTAAGGAAATTAATAGTCCCGGAAAGAAATGCAATGGCATAAGCGGTAAAAGCAGCCAACGCAAACGCAATGGTAAACAGTGCAACAACCGCTCTTACTATAGGTGAATTAAACCATCTCATAAATTTCACGACCTGCAAAACCAGTCTGTCATAATATGTTTCGGAGGCTGATTCGGTCTTCGGATTGCGGCGACCGCGGTTTTCATATGCTCTGCAATTTCTGTTATCAATGGTATTATTCATAGCTTATCATCCTTTTTTCTATTTGGAATATTGTCCGGACCGGCAGGCAATTCCAACCGGCAAATCAAGCACGATTTTCCGTTTCCGGTGATTTGTTGACACTATTATACCACTCAGGTTTCGTTTTGTCAACAGTTTTCTTTCCGTTTTCGGAAATTTTTCAAAAAATTCTTTACAAATCGGAAAACGTGTGATATAATATGTCCGTAACAAGAAATTTCGGAGGGGGTACCATGCCTGCTGATTATATAGAACGACCGAAAAAGGTCTAAAACGAAAAAAAGATGAAGGCCGACGAGCTGTCCGCCGCCAGCGGAGTTCCTCTCGGCACCCTCACCAAAATATTCTCCGGCGTATCGGATTCGGTAAAGCTCGGGAACATGGTTTCAATATGCGACGCTCTCGGGGTCTCCCTTGATTATATTATCACGGGAGTTCCCGACAACCTCAACAATTTCACCCTGGACGGTGAGGAAATCCGCCTCATAGAAGACTACCGCCGCCTCGACAAATACGGCCGCGATCTTGTTTCGGCCGTCATCGCCAAGGAGCGCGAACGCAGCGCCGAGGGTGAGTATTTCCACCCGTCCAAGTCTCAGGATTATTCCGAGAATCGACCGGGTCATGCCGTGATTCTCACGGCTCCCGCGGAGCGCAAATACCGCGACTCGGATGCCAGAAGAACAGAGAGACGCTTTATTCCTCTCTGCGAGCTTCCTGTATCGGCCGGCCCCGGAGAATTTCTTGATTCCTCTTCATTCTCGGACAGAATCTCCGTTCCGCACGGCGACGTAACAGACAGAGCCGATTTCGCGGTACGCATCAGCGGAGACAGTATGATGCCGAGATACCGAGACGGTGACATTCTCCTTGTTGAAAGCAGCGAGTCCGTAGAACCCGGAGAGCCCTGCATCTATGTTCTCGACGGCTGCGGATATTTCAAGATTTTCGGCGGAGACTGTCTGCTTCCGCTTAACAAAAAATACGAAAAAATCATGCTTCGCGACTTTGAAAGCGTATCCTGCTCCGGCCGCGTAATCGGACGTGTAAAAAAGAAATAAGATTTACAAGAAAATAATAAAAAAGCATTGACTTTTTTTCGATTTCATTGTATAATATATCGCCGCATGTAACCGGCTTTTTGAAGTGTGCCCGAAAAACGGGCGCCGCCGTAGGCAGCGAGTCTATAAGAAAGCGAGGTGCTTTTCGTGTTTGCTATTATCGAAACAGGCGGAAAGCAGTACAAGGTCTGCGAGGGCGATACTATTTTTGTAGAGAAGCTCGATGCAGAAGTCGAAAGCGAGATCGTATTCGATCGCGTAATGGCCGTTTCCGGTGCCGACGGATTTAAGGCCGGAACCCCCACCGTACAGGGTGCCAAGGTTACTGCCAAGGTTCTCAAGAACGGTAAGGGTCCGAAGATCTATGTCTTCACTTACAAGTCCAAGAAGAACGAGAAGACAAAGATGGGACACAGACAGCCCTATACCAAGGTCAGCATTCTGAAAATCGAGGGCTGATTTTCAATGACCAAAGTCGTATTTTACAGAAGCGGCGGATATTTCTACGGCTTCGAAGAAAGCGGACATGCAGGCTACGGTGAGAGCGGCGAAGACATTCTCTGCTCAGCACTGTCGGCAATGACTATGCTGATTGTAAACTCGATTGAAATCTCCTATGCGTCGGACGTCGAATATGATGTCAACGATGGAGCAACCAAAATCGTGGTAAGATCAAAGGCAGCGCTTCCGGATTTCGAAAGCGACGGACTTAAGCAATACGCGGTGTCCGGCCTTTTCCAGGCATACTTCTATCAGCTGAACGATTTTCTCGAAGAATACTCGGATTATCTGCAAGTCGATGTCGTCGACCGCGCCTATGAATGATACGGCGCACAACATCTAACAAGGAGAAAGAAAAATGTTAAGAATTTCCTTACAGTTCTTTGCTCATAAAAAGGGCGTCGGCTCCACCAAGAACGGCCGTGATTCCGAATCCAAGAGACTCGGCGTCAAGAAGGCTGACGGAGCTAATGTCATCGCCGGCAACATCATTCTGAGACAGAGAGGCACCGCTGTCCATCCCGGAAACAACGTAGGAATGGGCACCGATTACACCCTCTTCGCTCTGATTGACGGAAAGGTTAAGTTCGAGCAGAAGACCAAGGACAAGAAGCAGGTCAGCGTATACGCAGACTGATTGCCTCCTCCCTCCCCGCCGTTTTACAGGACTGTTTAGTTTCCTGCTACGGCAAAGGGAAACCGAAACCGGCATCCTGATGGGTGCCGGTTTTTTTGACGGTCATGTGTTGTTCTGTGAAAAACTTTTCCTTATTCTCCTTTTCAACTTTTTTCTATTGATTTTTTTATGATTTAATGATATAATATATTAATAAAAAATGCGGCGGGTCAGCCGTCCGTCACCCATCGACCAAGAAAGGACTGATTTCATGAGACTGAAAAAAAGAACCGGCAAAAAGGCTCTGAGCCTCGTTGCCGTGAAACTTCTATCTGTTATTATGATATTTCAACTCATTATTCCGGCTTTTGCGGAAGACATCACCACAGACAGGTTCCTTCTTCCGGAAGAACCTCTCACATCTGCCGAAGCGTCTACACAGCCTGACCCAGAGCCGAATGCCACCTCTGAGGCAACCGATCCCGTTACGGAGCCCGTTACGGAGCCCGTTACGGAGCCCGTTACAGAGCCCTCTGCCGAAAAAACCGTAATCGCATTCAATGTTAACGGCTCCGGAAAGGATTCTTATCTTGAAGGCGAAAAATTCGATCCCTCCGGATTTCAGGGCACGGTAACCTATTCCGACGGAACCAGCGCAACCGTTTCCGCGGCTGAAATGACCTTCTCCCCCGCCGGTGAGCTCTCTCCCTCGGATAAAACCGTCACCTTCTACTGCGCTCTTACAAACCGAACCTGCGGACTCCCCGTAACGGTTTATAAGGCCGAGGAGCTTGTCGTTGCCGGAACATTCAAGAATACATATCGCGAGCTTGAAGAAAATCTCGACCTTTCAGGCATCGTGCTTTCCGTCAGATACGCGAACGGAACTGTTGTTCCCGTCGATCTTTCCGACTGCAGCACACAGCCGTTCATCGGCGAACCCCTTACCTCCGACGTAAAGGCAGCGGTAATCGGATACAGCGTTTCTCCTTCGTCCACAATTACCGCATCGGTTCCCGTAACCGTCAAAAAGGCGGTTCAGGTTGAGGTAAGATCGTATCCCGACACCCGTTTCTATGAGGGAAGAGCTCTTGCCTTTGAGCCCGAGGATCTCGGAGTCTTCGCTCTGTTCGAGGGCGAAACCGAATTTACCCAGGTATTCAACTACGACATTCCCGGAGCCGGCGATCCTCTTATTCCCGGAGCCGACGGCACATCGACACTTAAGCTCGTGTTCGGAAGCGCCGAAGCCGATCTCAAAATCGAGGTCTGCAAGGTAAAGGAAAACGGCTTTACGGTAACAACCGATAAGAAGCAGGACCTCTTCCTCGGCAGCAGATTCGATCCCGAAAAAATTGTAATCAATGCGGAATATGAGGACGGTGCCGTTTTCGAAATCACAGATTTCGTCGAGTTTTCAGCACCCGAAGCCATCATGGCCGGCGATACAGTCACGGCATCCTTTGCCGGACGCTCCATCGATCTCTCCTCCGCGGTTACCGTTCACACCGCCGTCTTCAAGCTTGTCAAGGCTCCCTCAAAAACCGAATACAATGCGGGTGAGGCCTTTGTAAGCACAGGCTTCATCGCCATGATTGAATACGACAACGGCGACAATATTTCTCTCACCGATGCCGACTGTGAAATCAGCGTAAGCAATCCTCTTACCGAAACCGACAGCAAGGCCGTATTCAGCTATCTCGGACTCACGCTTGATGTTGAAATAAAGGTATTCCCCTCCAGAAGAATTGCCAGGATCGAAATCGCCGAGGCTCCTTCCACGCTGAGATATATCAGCGGTCAGTCACTTACCATTGACGGCATCAAGGTTCTTGTTTATTACGTAGGCGAAACAGAGCCCGAGGTTGTTGACAATTCACTTCTCACAACCGTTCCCGAGCTCGGTTCTCCCGTAACCGCAGGAATGAAGAACTATACCGTAAGATATTCCCAGAGCGAATCCGTTTATTATGAAGCCAAGCAGCCCATAGAGGTTGAAAACAAGACTGCTGTCGCAATCACCGTAATTACGCCTCCCGAAAGAACCGAATATACGGAAGGCAGCTCCTTCAATCCCGCCGGTATGGTTGTAAATCTTATTTACAACGACGGCTCCATGATTCCCGTAATCGGCTATGCAATGGATGTTGAGGATCCTTTCCTTCTCACCTCCAACGAAGCCGTTCAGAACAGAACCATCAGAATCAGCTACGCCGGCTTCGAATGCTCTCTTTCGATAAAGGTTAAAGCCAAGGCAGTAAAATCCATATCAGTCCTCACACCTCCCGCCAAGACCTCTTATAATGTAGGAGACGTATTTGATCCCTCCGGAATGAAGATTGTTCTCAACTATTCCGATTCGAGCGTTTCTCCCATTATTCTTCCCGAGTCTTACTACACATGCGCTCCCTCAGGCAAGCTTGCCGCATCCGACAGCGCCATTTATGTAAGCTTCAGAGGCCTTACCGCCAAGGTTGAAATAAAAGTCGGCGGAGGAACTCCCGCAGTTACCACCACATCCTCCTCTGAAATCACAACAGCGGCAGGTCCCGAAATTACCACATCACCCGTTGACAGCGGCTCTTCCTCCGGTGACGTAACCACCGCTCCTTCGGTCACAACATCCGTTCCCGTATCCGATACCGACCCCGTAACGCCCGGCTCGGTCACCACAGATCCCGTAACCCCCGGCACTTCCGCAGGCAACTCAGAAACAACCAAGAGGCCCTCCGGAGGCAACAAGAACGGCGTCGATACCATCATGATTCTTTGGATCGGAATCATAGCCATCATCGTTATTGCTCTCGTTCTTGTAATTATTTATTACAGACGTCATTTCACCTAAAATAAAAAGGCGCCCGCGAGGCGCCTTTTTTTATTTTTCAAGGAGTGGTTTAAGATATTTTCCCGTATAGGATTTCTCGCATTTCGCGATTTCCTCAGGGGTTCCGGTGGCGATAACCGTTCCTCCGCCGGCACCTCCCTCGGGCCCTAAGTCAATTATGTAGTCCGCGGTTTTAAGCACCTCGAGATTGTGTTCGATGACGAGAACGGTGTTTCCGCCGTCGGCAAGTCTTCCGAGGATATCCAAAAGCCTTGAGACATCGTCCGTGTGAAGACCGGTCGTGGGCTCGTCGAGGATGTAGAAGGTACGTCCGGTGCTTCTCTTTGTGAGCTCGGACGCAAGCTTTACACGCTGTGCTTCGCCGCCCGACATCGTCGTTGACGGCTGGCCGATCTTAATATATCCGAGTCCGACATCGCACATGGTCTGAAGGAATCTTTTCAGCTTCGGAATTTCGGAGAAGAACGACAGGCCTTCCTCGGCGGTCATTTCAAGAACGTCGTATATGCTCTTGCCTTTATATCTGACTTCAAGAGTATCCCTGTTGTATCTGTGGCCCTTGCACACGTCGCAGGTCACGTAGACGTCGGGCAGGAAGTGCATCTCTATGCACCTGACTCCGTCGCCTCCGCAGGCCTCGCAACGGCCGCCCTTGACGTTGAAAGAGAATCTGCCGGGGCCGTAGCCTCTCATTACCGCATCCTGGGTCTTTGCAAACAGATTTCTTATCTCGTTGAACAGACCGGTATACGTTGCGGGATTAGAACGCGGAGTACGTCCTATGGGACTCTGGTCGATGACGATGACCTTGTCAAGCGCATCGGCTCCCTTGATTTCCCTGCAGCCGACGGGTCTTCTGCGAGCTCCGTTAAGCTCCGCCGTAAGATAAGGCGCGATGACGCCGTTTACCAGGGATGATTTTCCCGAGCCCGATACGCCGCTCACGCAGACAAACTTGCCGAGGGGAATTTTCACGTTTACGTTCTTAAGGTTATTGACATTTGCACCCTTAACCTCAAGGAACAGTCCGTTACCCTTTCTGCGGCTTTCGGGCAGAGGAATGCTCTTTATTCCGGACAAATAAGCTCCGGTCAGCGAGTAAGGATTTGCCATAATCTCTTCAGGCGTTCCGCTGGCGGTAACATATCCGCCGTGCACACCCGCTCCGGGACCTATGTCTACGATGTAATCCGAGGCTTTCATCATCTCGTCGTCATGTTCTACGACGATGACGGTGTTGCCGAGATCGCGAAGCCTCAGAAGAGTGTTTATCAGTCTTCCGTTATCCCTCGGATGGAGGCCGATGGAGGGCTCGTCAAGCACGTAAAGGACGCCCATGAGCGATGAGCCTATCTGAGTGGCAAGTCTTATTCTCTGCGCTTCTCCTCCGGAGAGCGTTCCGGCGCGTCTGCTGAGCGTAAGATACTCAAGTCCTACGCTGCAAAGGAAGCCGAGTCTCGACTTGTTTTCCTTTATTACATCCTTTACGATAGCCATTTCGGTCGGAGTCAGTGTGCCCTCCGAGTTTTCGATATAAGCAAGCGCATCGGCTACGGAAAGATCGCAGAACCTGTCAATCGACATTCCGCCTACCGTAACGGAGAGCGCCATATCGTTAAGTCTTCTTCCCTTGCATGCTGAACACGGAATCTCTTCTATGAACTGCTCGTAATAATCGGTATCCGGGAACATGGTCATTCTGGACTTAATGGTTCCGATTACACCGTCAAACTTTGACGGCTTGTCCACGACTCTCTTGTCAAACACTCTGACCACGCTGTAGGTTTCGTCTCCGGTTCCGTAAAGCAGAACGTTCAGCTGCTCCTTTGTATAGTCGCAAATGGGAGTATCGAGAGTAAAACCGTATTTTTCCGCGACAGCCATATAAAGGGGACCGTTCCAGCTGTCCTCCTCCAGGCTTTTGAAACCGTTTACGGCCACGCCGCCCTGTCTCAGAGACAGAGTCGGGTCGGGTATGATTTTTTCAACGGATATCTGTCTCGACATGCCGAGTCCGGAGCATGCGGGACATGCGCCGGCCGGGTTATTGAACGAAAACATTCTCGGCTCAAGCTCACCGAAGGATATTCCGTGCTCCTCACAGGCATAGGCCTGAGAAAACTCCAGCTCCTGCTCCTCTTCACCGTCGCGTGGGACCGTGACGATGAGCAGATGTCCGTCGGCAAGATTCAAAGCATTCTCAACGGAATCGGAGAGACGGCTTCTGATACCTTCGCGCATAACCAGACGGTCAACTACAACCTCCACGTCATGTCTTTTGTTTTTATCGAGCTTTATCTGCTCGCTGAGATCGTACAGGCTTCCGTCGATTCTGACTCTTGTATAACCCGAACGCTGAGCATCCGCCAGCACCTTTTCGTGCATTCCCTTCTGAGCGCGCACGACGGGAGAGAGGACCATGAACCTTGTGCCCTCGCCGAGCATCAGAATCCGCTCGATAATCTGATCCACGGTCTGACGACGGATTTCCTTACCGCATACAGGACAGTGCGGCACGCCGATTCTGGCATAAAGGAGTCTCAGATAATCGTAAATTTCGGTAACCGTTCCTACTGTGGAGCGCGGATTTTTTGAAGTTGTCTTCTGATCTATGGAAATTGCGGGAGACAGACCGTCGATAAGATCCACGTCGGGCTTGTCAAGCTGCCCGAGAAACTGGCGGGCATATGAAGACAGGGACTCGACGAAGCGTCTGTGTCCCTCGGCATATATCGTATCGAATGCCAGCGATGATTTTCCGGAGCCCGACAGACCTGTAAAAACCACAAGCTTGTCTCTCGGAATATCAAGATCGATATTTTTCAGATTGTGAACCCGCGCACCGCGGATTTTTATGTATGAAGATGACATTTATCTCTTTATCTCCTGTATTCTGTCGCGAAGAAATGCCGCAAGCTCGAAATCCAGTCGCTTTGCGGCTTCTTTCATAAGAACCGTAAGCTCTCCTGCGATTCTTTCGCGCTCTGCAGCCGGAATGTGTCCGGCTCTTGCCGAAGCGCAAAGGCTCTGTATGGCATCGGTATCGGGCGGGTAAACGGAGAGGTCGTTTGCCTTTTCCCGTCTCCCCCTTGCTCCTTCACCGCGCGTGTTCTTCTTTGCGGCGGCAGCCTTGCTCTTGCCGTCGGTGCCGTTTTCGCCTATGGCGATGATATCTCTTATGTCCTTCTTTACCGTATGCGGTATTATACCGTGGTCGGTATTGTATTTTTTCTGTACCGAACGACGTCTCTCGGTCTCATCGATGGCGCGCTTCATCGAGCCGGTTACGGTATCGGCGTACATAATGACCTTGCCGTTAACATTTCTCGCAGCACGTCCGACGGTCTGAATAAGCGAACGGTCTGAGCGAAGGAAGCCCTCCTTGTCGGCATCGAGAATGGCCACAAGCGAAACCTCCGGGATATCCAGTCCCTCTCTCAGAAGGTTGATTCCCACAAGGACGTCTATAACACCCATTCTGAGTTCCTTTATCAGCTCGGTTCTCTCTATTGTTTCGACATTGAAGTGGATATATTTGACTTTGACACCGTGCTCCGTCAGGAAGTCCGTCAAATCCTCCGCCATTTTTTTGGTAAGGGTGGTTACAAGGACTCTTTCTCCGGCAGCTGTTCTGCTCTTTATTTCTCCCAGGAGGTCGTCTATCTGTCCCTCGGTCGGTCTTACCTCAATCTCCGGATCGATAAGTCCCGTAGGTCTTATCAGCTGCTCGGTAAACGAATCGCTGTGCTCGTTTTCGTAATCGCCGGGCGTGGCACTGACAAATACCGCCTGGTTTATTCGGTTTTCGAATTCCTCAAAAAACAGCGGACGGTTGTCAAAGGCTGACGGCAGTCTGTAGCC
>JAKSPQ010000038.1 GCA_024404665.1 Clostridia bacterium | reverse complement strand
GCTCCCGTTACAGAGCAAGGGTTTGATAGAACCCCATGAGGTGATTCCGATTTCGGAATAAGAAGAGTGGTACCGCGGATTTTTTCGTCTCTTCGTCTTTAGGACGGAGGGGCTTTTTTTATTCCTCTTGTCCATATCTAAAACATATTTCTCAATTTCTCAGTAGGATAAACAAATGAAAAAGTTTCCTGTAGCAATTCAGGTTTACTCCGTAAGAGAAGATGCTGCCGCAGATCTCGACGCAACCTTAAAGAGCCTTAAGGAATTCGGTTACGACGGAGTGGAATTTGCCGGTATGTACGGCAAGGCCCCCGCTGAAATCAAGGCCGCCTGCGACAAGTACGGACTCACCCCCATCTCCGCTCACGTTCCCTTTGTGGATATGCTGAAGGACCCCATGGGCGTTCTTTCTGCCTATGCCGAAATCGGCTGCAAGTATGTGGCTGTTCCTTATCTCATCCCCGAGCACAGACCCGGCACGCCCAACTTCGAGTATGTCGTTTCCTTCATCGAAATCCTTGCCAAGGCCGCCAAGAAGCTCGGTATGCAGATGCTTTACCATAACCATGATTTCGAATTTCTGAAAATCGACGGCAAATACGCCCTCGACGTTCTTTACGATACCGTTCCCGCCGATCTTCTTAAGACCGAGCTTGACACCTGCTGGGTAAACGTAGGCGGAGAAAAGCCCGCCGATTATATCCGCAAATATACCGGCCGCGCTCCCGTCGTTCATCTCAAGGACTTCTACGGAGAAAAGAGCGACGATATGTACGAGCTCATCGGAATAGAGAGCAAGGCTCCCAAGAGACCCGACGGCTTTGAGTTCAGACCCGTAGGAAGCGGCCTCCAGAACTTCCCCGAAATCCTCGAGGCTGCGGAAGACGCCGGTGCCGAGTGGGTAATCGTTGAGCAGGACAAGCCCTCCATGGGTCTTACCGCTCTCGAATGCGCCAAGAAGAGCAGAGAGTATCTCAGATCCATAGGCCTCTGAGTTCTGAATGAAGTCCATAAGGTCCATTTTATCGGTCCTGCTTTCGGGAATAATGCTCGCGGCAATGCTTGCGGGCTGTACCGGAGCTCCCGATGAAACAACCGCTGAGGAAACGACAGACGACATAGCGGTCGGAATAGTGCTGACAGGCGGGGAAAACGGGGATTTTCTGAATATCGTCAGATCCGAAAACGCTTCACAAATCGTGCTGGCGGCAACCTCCGCGCTCGTAAAGGCCTACAAGGAATACGTTCCGGAGGTCGATGTGTCTGACGACTGGGGATATGAGCCCGGCTCAAAGGACTACGAGACTCTTTCCGGACGCTGCGAAATACTTGTCGGTCTTACCAACAGAGAACAGTCCGGTCTTGCCTCGGAAGGACTGAATTTCAAGGATTGGGCGATTAAAAAAATCGGTAACAAACTGGTCATAGCTGCAGGCAACGACTGGTCTCTCAGATACGCATGCGAGCTGTTTGCCGCTTCTCTCGACAAAGGAAAAGACGGAAAAGTTCGTTATGTCGGTCCTGAAAGCGGGAAAAGCGAATTTTCAAGGCTTGTCATAACCACAAACCAGAAGACCTCGAGCGTTGAAATATACGATATTACGGCCGCAGGCTCCGTAAAGGATGCTCTTTGGTCCAAAACATATACCGCATACAACATCGCGGATGCGAGAGTCAGAGAGTACGGCGGACAAACCGTGATTCTTGCGGCATACGGTGCTTCATACGCATCGATTGTCGATTACGAAACAAAGAAAAACCTCTGGTCAACGTCCGTGGCGCCGAGCAATCCGCATGCCTGCGAGCTGATTCCGTGTGACGGCGGCTATGCGGTTGCCGTAACCGGTACTGACGGAAATGCCGTAAGATTCTACGACGCCTCAAGGCCCGGAACGGAATACACCGAGGTTGCGCTCCCCGACGCGCACGGTGCTCTTTACGATCCCGACAGCGGCGCGGTTTACTGTATCGGTCTCAATGTACTGACGGCTTATGAGGTTAAGCTTACGGGCGGCAAGCCGTCCGTTAAGGAAAGAACCGAGCTGTCCGCCGTGATTCCTTCGACAAACGCCCATGAGCTTCAGCCCATGTACGGAGATCACGACAAAATGTGGGTGACGACCGGCAGCGCCGTTTATCTGTATTCGAAATCGTCAAAGTCCTTCTCGTCCTCCTTCGGAAGCATCAGTGCATCCGTATCGCGCAATAACGTTAAGGGAATAGGCAATTACGAGGACGGCGGAGTGATTCTCATTACCCCGGACGGAGAGTTCAAGTCCTGGACGAGCGCAACTCTTTCCTTCTTTACGGACGGAAAGTACGAAACCAAAATTAAAATTGCCGGAGGAGGCTTTTACAAGGCAAGAGCCTTTAATCCGGCTTATAACTGATAAAAAAATTATTTATAAAGGAGAAACAATCTATGGCAGACAAATCTATGGACGGCCTCAATACCTTCACCGCCGAAGTTGAAGCCAAAGAGGTTACCGGAAGAAAGCTCAGAGTAGCTATCATCGGAACCGGATGGATTGCCGGTTCTCACATCAAATCATATCTGGCTCAGCCCGATGTGGAAATCGTAGCCGGCGCCGATCTCGTTCCCGGCAAGGCCAAGGCCTTCTTTGAAAAGTACGGTGTTACCGATGTAAAGACCGACTATGCCAACGACGAGGAGCTTCTCGCCGACAAGTCTCTGAACCTCGATGCGGTATCCATCTGCACCTACAACCGTCAGCACGCTCCGGTTGCCATCCATGCCCTCAACGCAGGCATCAACGTTCTGCTTGAGAAGCCCTTCACCGTAACTCTCGACGAAGCCATCGAGGTTATGAAGGCCGAGAAGGCCAGCGGAAAGATCCTTTCCATCGGCTTCCAGCCCAGACTCGACGCCAACATGAAGAAGATCAAGGAAATCGTCGAATCCGGCGAGCTCGGCAAGATCTATTACATCCAGACCGGCGGCGGACGCCGTCGCGGCATCCCCACCCCCTTCGGAACCACCTTTATCGAGGATGAGACCGCAGGTATCGGCGCTCTCGGCGATATCGGCTGCTATTCTCTCGATATGGTTCTCAACGCCATCGGCTATCCGAAGCCTCTGACCGTTTCCGGATACAAGTCCGCTTTCTTCGGACAGGATCCGAACTACATCGGCTACAGAGCCGACAAGAGAGCCGAATACGCCTCCAAGTTCGGCGTTGACGATTTCGGCGCCGCATTCATCAGACTCGAGGGCGGCATCGTTCTCGACTTCAGAATCGCATGGGCCATGAACATGGATACCCCAGGTGACACCATCATTCTCGGTACCAAGGGCGGTCTCCGCATTCCTTCCACCGAGTGCTGGAACGGCACCGTCGGCGGCCCCATGAAGATTTATCACGAGATCTGCGGACAGCAGGTTGAAACCGAAATCCCGATCATCAAGATGAAGGAAGGCCTCTTCGATCTTAAGATTCGTTCCTTCCTTGACGCCATCAAGAACGGAACCTCCGCTCCCGTTCCCTCCAGCCAGATCGTTATCAACCAGGCTATCATCGACGGTCTCAACAAGTCCGCCGAGCTCGGTCACGAGATCGAAATCAACATTCCCGAAATCTAATCTGAAAGGCAAACAACTATGGCTCTCGTAACAACAAAAGAAATGTTTGCGAAGGCATATGCCGGAAAGTATGCTATCGGCGCCTTCAATATCAACAATATGGAAATTATCCAGGCAATCTGCGATGCGGCTGCCGAGGAAAAATCCCCCGTAATTCTTCAGGTTTCCGCCGGCGCCCGCAAGTATGCAAAGCATGAGTATCTGCTCGGCCTTGCCAAGGCTGCCATCGCAGACAGCGGAATCGACCTTGCTCTTCACCTCGACCACGGCGCGGATTTCGATATCTGCAAGTCCTGCATCGACGGCGGCTTCTCCTCCGTTATGATCGACGGCTCCAAGTGGTCCTTCGAAGAGAACATCGCCCTCACCAAGAAGGTTGTTGAGTATGCTCACGCACGCGGTGCTGTTGTCGAAGGCGAGCTCGGTAAGCTTGCCGGCATCGAGGACGACGTTAACGTTTCCGCTGAGGATTCCTCCTACACAAGACCCGAAGAGGTTGAAGAGTTCGTAACCCGCACCGGCGTTGACTCTCTTGCCATCGCCATCGGTACCTCTCACGGCGCTTACAAGTTCACTGCCGCTCAGTGCACCAGAAATGCCGACGGCATTCTCGTTCCCCCTCCGCTCCGCTTCGACATCCTTGAAGAAGTAGAGAAGAGACTTCCCGGCTTCCCGATTGTTCTTCACGGCGCTTCCTCGGTTCCCCAGGAATTCGTCAAGGAAATCAACAGCCTCGGCGGAAAGATGCCCGATGCCATCGGTATTCCCGAGGAGCAGCTCAGACAGGCCGCTTCGATGGCCGTCTGCAAGATCAATATCGACTCCGATATCAGACTTGCAATGACCGCTGCCATCCGCAAGTACTTCGTAGAGCATCCGTCGGCCTTCGACCCGAGAGAGTATCTCGGTGCCGGCCGCACTGCCGTTAAGGAAATGGTTCGTCACAAGATTGTCGACGTTCTCGGATCCAACGGAGCTCTTGAGAAATAATTTCTTATAAAAAACGGGCTGTTAATAAGCTTCTGGCTTATTAACAGCCCCGTTTTTTAGTCGGATGGCATCGGATTTTTGTCTGAAGGACGAATGCGGACCAGGTAATTATATTAAAACGCCGTACCGCTCAGATTTCGACAAAAGCACAGACAGGTCTGTGGTCGGAAATGTATATGCCTTCTTTAGGCTCGTCGGGAAGTACAAAGGACTTGGCTGCATCGCAGGTCATATCGGTGAAGATATAGTCGATCTTGGACATCTTCTCTCGGGTTCCGAATGCATGGAAGGTTCCGCCGAGAGCAGCGGTGGCATCGATGACGGGACGTCCGCAGGTTTTGAAGGATGTGAAAGCCTTAATTTCGGCAGTGTCGGGCCAGGCGTTCATATCGCCTGTCAAGACGAAGGGAAGGCCCTTGTCGGAAAGGTACTGAGTAACCTCGATAGCACCGAGGAGACGTGCGGTGCTGCCCTTGTGGTCAAGGTGAGTGTTTAGGAAAACAAAGTTCTCTCCGCTTACGGGAGAAAGCTCTGCGGCAACCATAAGTCTGGGGCAGCCGGACTGATCGCCCTTGAAGGTGGAGCCCGGAACTCCGGGAGTACCGGAGAGCCAGCGGGTTTCAAGGTTGACAAGCTCGAATTCGGAGTTCTTGAAAGCGATGGGGGTGGATTCTCCGCGATAATCCTTTAGACGTCCGCAGCCGACAACGGTGTAACCGAGCGCGGGAAGCTCGGACTTCAGCCAGGTTCTCATGTTGTCGTTGGCCTCCTGGAAGCCTATGAGGTCCGGGGAGTAGCTCTTGATGGTATCGAGTATGCGTCCCTTTCTGTTTCGGAAATGGTTGATGCCGTCGACTTCAGCCTCGACCCTGAGGTTGAACGTGAATACCTTGTATTCTTTTTTCATTATTATCCCTCCAAAATGGGTGTGTTTTTTAATAATCTTCAAAAAATCCAAACAGAGTCGTTTTATTCTGCCGCTCGTAAGAATCATTCGGTTACACTCTCTCGCTCTTTATGCGGCGTCCGTAAGCTGTAATAAAGACGGCTGCTGCCGCGAAGACCAGCAGTAGGGGTATTAACGTCTTTGCATATCCGGGAACGCTCAGAGCCTCTTCTGCAATTTCTCCGGCGGCCGATGAAGCTCCGTCCGCAGCGATTTCTTCGGTATCTGACGGAATGAGTCTGCCCGTTACTATCTGTGCCAGGCCTGCGCCGAGGAAAAGCATCATCGATGAGAGTCCGTAAGACGAGCCTTCGTATTCCTCAAGCCTTCCGGCCAGCGAGCAAACCAATATCGGAAGAGCCGTCGACGAAAGAAAAATCGCGGCAGCATAAATAATAAATTTTTGGGTTCCGAGATAAAACAGAGGGGCGGAGAGGAGAAGAGCGACGGTGCCTGTAACACGCGCTCCGATTGTATCGGCCGCTATACCGCCGACGAATACTCCCGCAAAGAAGGCGGCGGAAGGAATGAGCCAGGCAAAGCGGCTCTCGGAGCCTGGATTGAAAGCGGCAAAGCCCGCTAAGGACAGCGCTGCTATCGCGGTCAGAATAACCGGAAGCGATGCAGCAGTCATGGAGATTACAGGCTTCTGACCGAAGATCAGCTTTTTGAAGCCGGATGATACATTGCTTTCTTCAGCGTAAGCCATACAGCCCGCGGTTCTCTTTTCATATCCGAAATTAAAGGCGCAGAGGGTAATGAAAGCGAGAAGCACGAAGGCATACTGCATGGGTATGACTCCGGTCTCGGCAAAGTGCATTCCGGCAGCGAAGCCTAAGGGAGATACGCACATGAGTATTCCGGCCCTTGTATATCCTGAAGTTACAGCCATAGCGTTGATGCCCGCTGCAGTGCCCGTAAGAGCGATTCCGATTCCGGCCAAGACCGCTGCTGCATAGGGCGTATATAAGCCCGTAATCAGGGCAGCGCAGACGAACACGGGGCCTGCCGTTCCGATTATTCTCATGGCTTTTACGCGGGGCTGCTTTTTGTCGGCTATATCCGCAAGGATGCCTGCGGCGATTCTTAAGGCGAATGCAGGAACCGTATACATGAGAGAGAGCTTGAGTAATGAAAGCTCTTCAAACAGCGGCGAAACCGTCAGACCGTAAAGCAGGTGGCCTGCGGCGAAGTCCGTAAACAGCATCGCAAAGAAATATGTAAATAAACTGTTCATAATATGATGTCCTTTTCGGGATTATGAGTATCGGCGTGTCAGGAATGCGTTATTGTATCCGGACCCGTTCGGAGTGTTTATTGCAGTTCAGCTCTCCGTTGCGGCCGAGAAAAAATCGGTCAGAACCGCTTCTATTTCCGAGGATGAAGCTGCCCGCATTATTTTCTCCCTCGCTGAGGCGGCACCGCGCAGCCCTTTGACATAATAGGAAATCGCGTATTTCACTTCGGACACTCCCCGTTTTTCGCCTTTGTCGGCGACAGTGAGCCTGAGCTGCAGCAGAGCCGTTTCGAGCCTTGTCCGGAATGTAATGTCAGGAGTCCGAACGTTTTCGAAGGCCGATGCAATCTCCGAGAAAATCCAGGGATTGCCAATTGCACCGCGCGCAACCGCGATGCCGTCGCAGCCCGTTTCGCGTTTCATTATGAGAGCATCCGATGCGGATACTATGTCACCGTTTCCGAAAACGGGTATTTTTACGGCTGCTTTTACGTTGCCTATAACATCGGTGATGATTCCCGGAGTGTAAAACTGTTCCCTCGTCCTTGCATGGACGCACACAGCGGCCGCTCCGGCCTCTTCTGCGGCCTTTGCGCATTCGGGAGCATTAATGCTCTCAGAGTCCCAGCCCGCCCTTATTTTGACCGTTACGGGGAGCACTGAGGCCTTTGAGGCGGCGGAGACGATTCTGAATATCTTTTCCGGGTCCTTCATAAGCGCGCTGCCTTCTCCGCAGGATACGACTTTCTTTACGGGACATCCCATATTAATGTCTACGGCATCCGCTCGTCTTCCTCTGAAGGCTCTGTAAGCCCCGAAGGAGATGAGCCTTGCGGCCTCGGCTATGAATTCCGGCTCGGAGCCGAAAAGCTGAACCGCCACGGGGGTGGGTTCATCCTCGGATATGATACAGAGGTCAGCGGTCTTTGCAGGCGCATGCTCTCTCGAATTCTGCTCGAAGACCAGAGCCTTTGCGGATACCATTTCCGTAACGGAATATTCGTTTCCGCAGAGACCGCATACCGTCCGCATCGATTTATCGGTTACGCCTGCCATAGGGGCCAGCATAAGCCCGTGCTTTAACGATATTCCGCCGAAGCTTACTGCCGGCTCGGCGCCGTCGGCTTTATGACCCTGCACGGTTTCCGTTGAGTTTGAGTTCATGGACTTTTCGGGGCTTCCTTTCGGTCCCGCGGACCGCTCCGCGGGTCTTGATGCTGCATGCCGGGTAACGGCATTGCATACCTTCCTATATTATACCGCAAATATCGGTTTATGTCAAGAAAAGCAGTCTAAATCATAAAAGAACCGGCGGAACTTCATATTTTTACCGAAATATATTGATTTCCTGCCGTGAAAATGATAAAATATAATAGATGATTGCTGGAAAGTGCGATATAACGCTCGGTCTATATTTTGCGAAGGATTCCGGGCGGAGGCATATCGTCGCGGAAGGATATTAGAATTGTTCGGATATATTAAACCTCTGATACCCGAGCTCAGGGTCCGAGAGCTTGAGTATTACAGATCTGCATACTGCGGAATGTGCGGCAGAATGGGAAAGGAATGCGGAACGCTGTCAAGGCTTTGTCTGTCATATGACCTTACTTTTCTCTCGCTCCTTATTATGACACTTACAGGAGAAAAAAACAAAATCGAAAAGCATGGCTGTCCGGCGAACTGCTTTGTGTCTAAAAAAATGACCGTTTCGTCTCCGGCGACCGATTATGCCGCTGCCGCCTGTGCGGCGCTTGCGTCGTTCGGCTTTGCCGATGATGTCAGGGACGAAAAGGGTGCGAGGCGTGCGTTTTCATCGATGGCGGAAAAGGCTTCGGAAAAATGGCTCTCGAGGTCGGAAAAGCTGTATCCCGGTCTCACGGAAGGTCTGCGCGAGAGGCTTCAGGCTCTCAACGCTGCGGAGGAGAACGCGACAGCAGAGGCAAAAGACGCAAACGGTACGGCTTCATCCCCGGCAGACGTCTGCTCGGCTCTCTTCGGAGAAGTGCTTTCGTTTCTGTTTTCTTTCCCGTTTTCCAAAGATGAGTCGGATTCCGGACACGTAAACAAAGCGATAGCATCGGCTGTCGGAAACGCTATCGGACGGTGGATTTATATCGTCGATGCTACCGATGACCTTAAAAAGGACGAAAAGAGAGAGAGATTCAATCCGCTGCTTATTTCATACGGAGCAAGCGAGCTTACAGACGACGAAAAAACCACGCTGAGATGCAACCTCGCCGCGCTTGCGGGACAGGCTCAGGACGCGCTTTTGCTTTGCGACAGAGACGCAGAGGCCCCGTCTGAGCCGTATTCGATAATAATGAATATACTGTCCGGCGGAATGAAGACTGTTGCGCAGGCGGTCCTTGACGGAAGCTATGACAAGCCGGCAAGAGATAAAGTTTGATTATATAAGAATTAAGATTAGATTTCGGAGATAATAAAGTGGCAAAAGATCCATTTTCTGTCCTCGGGGTTGACAGAAACGCAACCGATGAGGAAATAAAAAAAGCATATAAGGAGCTTGTCCGAAAATATCACCCGGACAGATATCAGGACAAGGAGCTTATAGATATAGCGACTCAGAAGACGGCCGAAATAAATGCGGCCTATGACGAGATAAAAAAAATAAGAGAATCCGGTGCGTCATCCGCCTCATACGGCCCCGGAAGCAGCCGCGGTGCGGACTACGGCAGCTCTTCCGGATACGGAAATTACGGGAGCTATTCCTGTGAGAGCGAAGGCGAGGAATACGGCGGAGACTATGGCGAGATGTATGAGGGAGCCTAATCCTAGCTCCGTGCAGGCCAGGTCGTGGAAACTCTCGCGGTCCTGAACGGGATTCCGGCCGAAGAGAGAAATGCCGAATGGTATTATGTTTACGGCTGCGTACAGGTGCGCCTCGGAAACTTTATAGAGGGCGGCAGAGCCTTTGACAGAGCCTGTGCCATGGACCCTTACAACAACAGATATTCGGAGGCCAGGGACGCTCTGAGAAGCAGAGGCGTTCATTATGACAGAACCGCGGATTCGAACGATTGCAATACGGGCTGCGGCGGCGATTGCTGCACGGAGTGCTGCAGAGTGATGCGGTGCTATCCCTGCTTCTGCTGCTGCTAGTATTCCTTTGACGGTTATACTCCCTGAAGAAAGCGGGAGTCCTAACCCTTTTTGCCGGCGGTAATACCCGTTTTACACGTAATAAAAAAAAAAAAACAGAACGCAGAGATCTTTCGGTTTTGCGTTCTGTTTTTATTTGTGAGAGGCTTCTTACAGTCCCTTTTCTATCTCGGGGATAAGGTTGCGCGTATATTCTCCGTATCCGAAATCATTGGGATGAAGTCTTAAATCGGAGTAGAAGCCGGAAACGTGGGGAGTCAGATTTCTTCCCTCGATTACGTTGAGACCTAAGGAGGCAGCCTTGTCGGCAATGAAGCGAATGGCTTCGTCAAAGGTTCCGACCTTGGTTACGCGGTGATTGTCGCCTCTCCAGATGGGAGTGATGATAAAGATCTTAGAGCCTTTGTAGTATTCGGCAAGCTTCTCGAGGAAGCCGTTTGTACGCTCTTCAAATAGGGCTCTTTCAAAGCCTGACCAGTCGTTGGTTCCGTAAGCTACGGTGATGATTTCCGGTCTGAAGCTGTCGGCAAACTCCTGAGAAAGCAGTCCGGGGACGAACTTCTCTCCGCCGATTGCAAGGTTCAGCATGTCGGCGTCAAAGTGGTCGGCAAGACGGTTGGTGTATGCCATGGAGGGGTATTCCGCATCGTAGCCCTGGGAAATGGAATCTCCGAAGCATATCATTTTGCGGGAGGAGGGGCAGGGAATGACGGAGGCGCCGTCATCGAGAGTGATTTCGGAAAGCATGGCAGCCGACAGGCAGGGAAGCCAGAGCGTTACGCGGTGCTCGCCTGCGGGAAGCTTCATATCGATTCTTCCGGCCTTGATCCACATGTCCTTTTCTCCGCGATGAAGCTCCATGATTCCGTCGACATAAATATCGAAGAAATAGAAGTTGCGGCTTGAGGCATTCTCGATGCGGTATGTGAAGCCGAATACATCGGAATCCGTTCTGAAGTCAAGTCTGATGCCGGAGGTGGCAAAAGACTTTACGTAAAAGTCTCTGGGAGAAACCTCGGAATAGTACTGCTCCTGAGCTTTGGAAAAGCGGTGGAATCTGTATTCGCCGGCGTTGTTGTCGATGGTGTAAGCGCCCTTGACGATTGATCTCACCTGTTGTTCGTTGAGAATCATAGGTGTATATCCTTTCAGATTATTGATGAGTTTGATATGGAATTAATCGGTCACAAGCTTCATGCGTGAAGAATGGTGGGCCCACCAATATCCTGCGAAGAAGCTGTCGTAGCTCGATTGGGTGTAAAGATAAATCGTCAGCTTTCCGGAGGCGCCTGAGAATACGTTGGCGGAAACCTCAAGGTCGTCTGCCTCCTCGCGTCTCATGTGAACGGAGACAAGGGCGGTACAGCCTTCAAAGGCTCCGTCCTCAATAAGAGTCAGATTTTCGCGTATGGTGAGCGAAGAAAGCTGTGAGCAGGATGAGAGGGATCCTTTGGCAAGCACCGTTACGGGCATTCCCTTAACGGTTTTCGGAATCTCGAGAGATGTCATAAGTCTTGCATCCTCTTTGACTCCAGTAATCGTAATGCTACCGCCGAATTCCTCATATTCGAAATAATTCTCAAACGGATCCACAACGGACGGATCTATTACGGGCGTGTCGGCAGGCTTCTTTCCGGGAGGCTCCGGGAGTCTCAGCGAGTAAGATTTCCCGCTGCCGGTTTCACGCAGAATGTCGTTAACGAGCACTGCGGTATGAACGGTAACGCCGGCATCGTTCAGATGGAAGTTGGTGTCGTAGAAATATCCGGAATCCATTATTGAATCCCAGGGGGAGCCGAGTATGCCGCAGTGAAGCTTTTCACCGAGAAAATCGGTGAAGGCTTTGACTGATTCGCCGGTTGTCGAAGGTGCGAGAGCATCGCGGTTTACCGGGCAGAAGCCGAAATAGACATCGGCTCCGTGAAGCTTGGCTATGTCTATGAATCTGTTGAGGTAATCTATGAAGTCCGGGGACACTATCGATTCCGTCAGCTCTATCGTCTGGGATTTGTCATAGCCGTACGTCATAACGTTGTATTCCCTTGCTGCGGATATGTCACCGTACCCGTTGAAGGAGTCGTGGCGGTATATTCCGCCGGGAGACAGCGTCCTTCCGGAGAGAGTGTACTCCCATCTTTTCCCTATGTATCCGAAGAACCCTCCGGCAAGCTTTCCGATATCGCTTTTCCCGACGTGAAACAGCATGGAGAGATCTCCCTCGATTCCCTGCCAGGCGGCCTCGGCATTGAAGTAGAGGGAAAGTGTCTGTGCGTCAAGCTCAGGCGCCAGAACGACTATGTCGCCTTTCCCTATGTAATCCTCGGCGAGATCCAGCATGAGCTTTGTACCGAGAGTGGCATAAAGGCCGAAATTCACGGTCTTCATGCCGGTCTCGCGTTCGATTACGGCGCTGTCAAGGCCGAAGGCCGTGCTTGAACCGCCGATGACGACTATTTTGGGTTCCTTGGTGTTTTTTATAAGCGCGAATTTGTCCGGAAGCTCTCCGAGGAAGGTTTCACCGTAAATCTCCGGAAGAAACAGAAGAGAGCAGAGACAGAATACAAAGGGGAGGAGAAGCGCTGTCAGCAGTATGCAGAGCGTAACGGTGCGAAGACTGTTTTTTACGTGCTTTTCTTTTTTTTCGGTGTTTTTCATTGCCTTTGCGACTCCTCCTTATTTCTTGTTGAGATAGGCCAGAAGATCCTTTGAAAGCTGCTGGGTTCTCAGAGTCTGACCTGCCGTGTTGAGGTGATAATTGGAGTTGTACGAATATTCTCTGCCGAAGATGTAGTCCGAGGGAACCGAGATTCTCGTTACGTGGAGATTCTTGTCAACCGCATCGATGAGCGCCTTCTGATCGGCGCCTCCGGTTATCTGAGCATCCTTTGTAAGGGCTGTTTTTACAATTGCGGGGAAGGAATACAGCACGGGGACGCCCTTTGCCGCATACATATCGTAAATGCGGTTGATTTCTGTGTTGTAAGTCTTGTTGGTTATGTACTGAACGGCCACGGAGTAGGTCTGAGAGCTTACGCCGCCCTTGGCGTCATAGCCGTCTAGCGTTGTCTTCCAGGAGGATGTGGCTCCGACCTTGTTCAGAGAATAGTCGCCCCAGGCGTTTACGGTATCGGTTGTAAAGGTCTCATATTTCTGCGGCGTTCTGGAGGCTGCCGCGGAGTTGAATGAAGCGAAGGTTGAGAATACCTTTTTGTAGTGCCTGATATCGATGTTGGCAACAATTTCGTACGCACCTTCAATCATCTGCCACTGGGTGGAGTCGTACCAGGTGTTTTCTCCGTACTGTCTTGCGTTCATTTCAGGCTCGACGATGAGTATGTCGCCCTTCTTCACAAATTTTTCGCAGGCCTCGAGGAATACTGCCTGGGCACAGCTCGCGTTCTGACCGTAGTTTACAACGCTGTACTTCTTACCGGCATCGGCGAGGAGAGACTCGAGCATGGGGCTGTTGATACCGTAAGCCGAGTTCGAACCCGACATGATTATGATCTTGTTGCCCGGAGCTACCTGAACCCATTCGAATTTTACGGCGTAGGTGCCGTTTCGGCCGGACTGGTATACGGGCATTCTCTGGGCCATGATAATGACCTTTTCAAGGTTCGGACATGCGGTGAACCATGAGTCGGAGAATGACGTTATGGCATCGGTAATATATACGGTTGTGAAATTCCTGCAGCTCACCACTGTCGAGGCGGGGACTGTTTTTACGAATCTTGAAATAACAAGTGTTTCAAGCTCAGAGGCGGAGAACACGGCGGATGACAGGGCCGTGACCTTCTGTCCCTCAATGGTTTCGGGAATTACCACAAGCGAATTCTTTCCGGTGTAAAGCTTTATCGTGACTCCGGAGGACGATTTCGAATAAATGAAATCGGAGGCGGGAGTTTCCTTTTCCCACATGCAGTAGAGCGTTATTACGCCCTTTTCGGGCATGATGATATTCCAGCCCGGAGCGTAATAGGTGCCGCTTCCGTCGGGCTCTGTATTGTATCCTATGAGAACATAACCGGGTCTGCTGAACTGCCCCATGAGCGGGAGAGCGTTGGGACAGCGGTACGGGGATTCGGAGTTTGAGGGAGCCGCAGAGTAACTGACGGTGTGCGATACGGTTTCGGTGTGTATCGCCTCTTTTCCCGTGGAGGTTATGACTCCTCCGTTCGGAACATACAGCACCTTCCACTGAGAAGCAATTGTCGTAACATCCTCGGATGGATGCGCGAAGTTTGCGTATACGGTTATGTTGGAATTTACCGTGAGAGTGTAGGAGGCAGAAGCCGATATGAGCTTGCCTCCGTCCTTAAGAGGAGCTCCGGATGACCAGCCGGCAAATTTACCGAGACCGCTTACGGCGGTGAGCTTGACCTGTGAGCCGGAATACACGAACGCATCGCAGTCAGCGGAAGCGGTTCCGAGGCATTCGGCTGCGTTTACAAGCGCAAAGCGCAGGGAGTCCTTGGGTCTGATAGTTACCTTAACGGTGATGTCGTCTGATATACCCGAGACCGTGACGGTGTTCCCTTTGACCGAAACGCCTTCGCCCTCGGCATCGGCGATGAGGAAGCCGGCCTTTACGGAGAGCTCGTATGAGATGTCGCTTCCGGCCGGGGCTTCATACGTCGGCGTGCCGATAACCGTGACACCTTCGGGGAGATCGAGGGTGACGGAGCAAATCTTAACCGAAAAGTTCGCGCAGATGACTTCATCCTTTTCGGGGATGTATGTGTACTGTGATACTCCGGGATTTCCTACGGGAGTGCCGCCATCCGACAGAGGCTTCCCCGATGAGAAGCCGTCAAACAGATAACCCTTTGCGGGCTCTGCGGAGACGGTGACGGTATTGCCCTCGAGAACGAACGGACTGTCGGTGCTTAACGAAACCGCACCCGCGCCCTGAATGTTTATCAGGGTGTCGATTCGGAAATTTTTGAGCTTGTATGTTTTTACGGTGTATTCCGCGGGGGCCAAAACCGCCGGGACTCTGAGAACTCCGTCAGACAGGGTGGTGCCTTCGGGGAGTTCCTTTATGATATAACCGTCTGCTATGTCAAAAACGAACAGGCAGTCTTCGCCCTTCGGAACGGTTACCTTTGCGGGGGATTTGACTATGAGGCCCTCGGACTTCGTAAACGACACAGGGAATGATACTCTTGTAAAGTTTGCGTACAGCGAAAGATCTGATTCAGGAACAAGCTCAGTGTCGGAAAGAGACGAGAAGATATGTCCGCCCTCGCTTGCGGGCTTGTCCTCGGACCATCCCGCGAACACAAAATGCTCCTCGGGCTTTGCGTGTAAAATAAGCCCGTCGCCTTCCTTTACGTAGTCGGAGGATATCGAAACGGTGCCGGCCTTTTCGCCTGCATATCCGTCACCGCCGTCCGAAATCAGCGTTTTGATTTCGTAGTTCTCGTATTTTCTGACCTGTGGAATTACGGTGGAGGAATAAAGAGCGCAGTTGATCCTGAGCTGAGAGCCCTCTATGCTCACGCCCTCGGGAAGGCGGTCGATGATGTAGCCGTCCTCGAGTGCGAAATCGAACAGGAGAGTATCTCCGGGCTTTGCCGATGCGGGATTGTCCGATAGAACCGAAAAGCCCTCCGACGGAGCCACCATAACACTGATTATATCTTTTTTATCGATTTGCTGCTTTATTCCCACCGCATTTTTAAGATCGGTGAAAACAGAGGCCGGCGTACAGGACGACATTGCTGCCGCGGCAGTGCAGGCAAGCACGGCTGCAGACAGATAAGCTGCCGCACGATGCAGTCGGAATTTTATGTTTTTCTGGTAATTCGTCTTCATCCGGGGTATAATCCTTTCAACAGACTGCTCTTTAAAAGCTTAACCGAAACTTTTATCGGGCAAAATAAGACTTAATAATTGTATCATATTTCGGCATATTTTACAATAAGTTTTTATAGAAAATAAAAAATAATAATAATATAAGTTTTATTTTAGCATACTTGTTATTGACAAAACACCATTGTCATGATATAATTCATATAAGTGGCGGAATCGGTCTGTATGCATGTTAGCCGGCACCCCGAATAGTCCGACACTCAAGGTGCATGCGCAGACTGTTAAAAAATGGTTTGTGCTTTTTGTTTGGAAGGAGAATAAAAATGATCAGACATATCGTTATGTGGAAATTTGCGGATGAAGCCGAGGGACATACGAGAGAAGAGAATCTTGATATCGTCGCGGGTAAGCTTAAGGCGCTCTATGAAAGCGGAAAAATCGAGGGCCTCCGTTCGCTTGAACTCGGAAAGGACATCGGCCGTACGGAGATGTCGTACGATATGGTTCTTATTACCGATTTCGATTCCTTCGACTGCTTAAGGGCATATAAGATCCACCCGGATCATGTGGTTATTTCCCAGTATGTCAAAAAGGTACGCGTAGCGCGCACAACCGTTGATTTCGAAATCTGATTGAGTAAAGATTGAACAGCCGGTCATCGGCGCGGTCAAAACGACGGTGTTCTGTCCCCCGAAACGAAAATACGATTGCAAAAGGATAAATGAAATGAGTATAGCCGATAAAATCTACATAGAAACCTGCCGTGACATTCTTGATAACGGCTTCAGCGATGAGGAACTCGACGTCCGCCCAAGATGGGAGGACGGTACTCCGGCTCATACAATAAAGAAATTCTGTGTAGTAAACAGATATGACCTCAGGAAAGAGTTTCCTCTCATGACTCTTCGCAAAACCGGTGTGAAGAACTGCATCGATGAAATTCTCTGGATCTGGCAGAAAAAATCCAACAGAATCAGTGAGCTTCACTCTCACATCTGGGATTCCTGGGCAGGAGAAGACGGCACCATCGGCAAGGCATACGGTTATCAGCTGGGAATAAAGCACAAGTATAAGGAAGGCGAGTTCGACCAGGTCGACAGAGTGCTTTACGATCTCAAACACAATCCCGCCTCAAGGCGCATTATGACCAATATTTACAATCACGCAGACTTGAACGAAATGAATCTGTATCCCTGCGCATATTCAATGACCTTCAATGTCACCGGAAAATACCTCAACGGAATTCTGAACCAGCGCTCCCAGGACATGCTTACGGCAAATAACTGGAATGTTGTCCAGTACGCGGTACTGCTTTCCATGTTTGCGCAGGTATCCGGGCTCATTCCCGGTGAATTCGTTCACGTCATAGCTGACTGTCATATTTACGACAGACATATTCCCCTTGTTGAGGAAATGCTGAAAAGACCTCAGTATGATGCTCCCAGACTTATTCTCAATCCGGATATTAAGAATTTCTACGATTTTACGGTCGATGACGTAAAATTCGACAATTACGTAGCAAATCCCACGGGCTTTAAAATTCCCGTGGCAATCTGAGAAAAGGGGCGTTCTTTATGGATCTTATTGTTGCAGCGGACAGAGGTCTCGCGATAGGGAAGAACGGCACTCTTTTATATTCCGTTCCTGAGGATATGAAGTATTTCAGAAGGATGACTCAGGGAAAAACCGTCGTTATGGGAAGAAAAACTCTGGAATCCTTTCCCGGAGGAAAGCCGCTGAAGAACAGGATCAACAGCGTGCTTTCTTCCGATAAGAGCTTTGCGCCGGAGGGCGTCGTCGCGGTTCATTCGATTGATGAGCTGCTTGCGGAAGTCGGACAATATCCGGCCGATGATGTCATGCTCATCGGCGGCGCAAGCCTGTACAATCTTCTGTACACCAAATGCAGAAGAGCATATGTCACATGGATCGATGCTATCGATCCCGATGCGGACAGCTTTATTCCGGATTTTCACCGTCTTGAGGGCTGGCGACTCGAGAGCGAATCCGCTGCGGTTGAAACCGGCGGATATACCGTTCATTTTGCCTGTTATCTGAATACGGCGCTTTGAACCGGCCGTAAATTACCGCCGTTTGAAAAGCGAAAACCTCATGATAAAAAGGTTTTCGCTTTTTTTCAGAAAAATCTCAAAAAACACTTGACAAACCGTCCGAATTGGAGTATAATATACCTTGCTTTTGAAAGAAAGCCTTGCGCCGTTAGCTCAGCTGGATAGAGTGTTTGGCTACGAACCAAAAGGCCGGGGGTTCGAGTCCCTTACGGCGCGCCACAAAAGACCGATTTGCAGATCGGAAGAGGGCCGTGGAGGGGAAGAGTGTAGAACGCGGCGGACGCCGTCTGATGAAAAAAAA
>JAKSPQ010000037.1 GCA_024404665.1 Clostridia bacterium | reverse complement strand
AAAGGATTCTTATATCCTCTATCAACACCGCAAAAGACAAGCAATAAAATTATAAACGGAGATTCCGAGAGATTTCTCCGCTTTTTTCTTTAGTTTTATTGCTTCGGCAAAAAAACAATTGATTTAAGGAAAAAAATATGGTAAAATATAAAAAAACGGATGCGGCAGATTTGTTTTTTAGGTTTAACGTTTGATAATGACTTCGGCGCTGAATGCCGGATATGAACCCTGCCGAAATCCTGTCACCAATTAAACCCGGGATAAAAAACTTGGGGAGGCACTCGGGAAAGTCCATACGATGAAAAAGAAAAAAATCAAAAAACATGCGATACATATCGATAAAAACCGATAAAAAATGGATTGTCCCGGAGATAAAGACCCCGGAGGACACTGCCGACGGCGTCGCTGCGGATGACGTGGGGAATAAGCCCGGGAGCTGTTAAGGAAAAAGTATCGTAAATAATTCATAATGAAAAATGCGCGATGTCCGTGTTGCTCCGTCAGAGCTGCGGAAGCCCCGGATGTCAGGCGAAATATTATTCGGGGAGCAAAATGAAAGCTGTTATTTTGGCAGGCGGCTTCGGAACCAGAATTTCCGAAGAATCGCATCTCAGACCTAAGCCTATGATAGAAATAGGCGAAATGCCCATCATCTGGCATATTATGAAACAGTATTCGCATTTCGGAATCAATGAATTTGTAATATGTGCGGGCTACAAACAGTCGGTAATCAAGGAATGGTTCGCAAATTACTTTATACACACAAGTGACATAACTTTTGATTTCAGAAGCGGAAACACCGTGACGGTAATGAGGCAAAATACGGAGCCCTGGGTCGTTTCGGTTGTGGACACAGGCCTTCGCACCATGACCGGCGGAAGACTTAAAAGAGTGAAAAAATACATAGGCGATGAAACCTTCTGTCTGACTTACGGCGACGGAGTGAGCGACGTTGACATCGGCGAGCTTATAAAATTCCATAAGTCGCACGGAAAGCTTGCCACTGTCACGGCAGTCCGTCCGGAATCCCGCTTCGGATATCTCGAAATCGCCGATGACGACAGCATCACCGCCTTCAGAGAGAAGAGCGCCGAGGATGTCGGCTGGATCAACGGAGGCTTCATGTGCCTCGAGCCCGGAGTCATAGATTACATCGGCGGCGATGAAACGACTTTTGAAGCGGAACCGATGGAGAAGCTTGCAGCAGAAGGGCAGCTGGTGTGCCGCAGGCATTACGGCTTCTGGCAGTGCATGGATACCCTGAGAGACAAGGAAAAGCTCGAAAAGCTCTGGCAGGCCGGAAACGCGCCGTGGAAGTACTGATACGGTAAAGCCTTTCGGAGCGGAGATGCAAAATGTTTGATTATTCGATTTATAACGGAAAAAGGGTGTTCGTGACAGGTCACACGGGCTTCAAGGGAACCTGGCTTTGCAGAATACTTGCAATGCTGGGAGCCGACGTCACGGGATATGCCCTCGAGCCGCCTACCGAGCCGTCCCTGTTTGAAATAACCGGTACGGAAAGAATGATACGGAGCGCGGTCGGCGACATCAGGAATTTCGGCGCGTTGAAAAAAGCCTTCGACGGCTGCGATCCTGAGATAGTGTTCCACCTTGCGGCTCAGCCGATAGTCAGGGAAGGCTATAGGAATCCTGCCTGCACCTATGAAACAAACGTGATGGGAACCGTAAACCTGCTTGAATGCGCACGTCTTTCCGGACGCGTCCGTTCATTCCTCAACGTCACGACGGATAAAGTATATATGAATCCCGAGAACCCCTCGCACGCGTTCACGGAGGACGAACGGCTGGACGGCTTCGATCCCTATTCCAACAGCAAATCCTGTTCGGAGCTTGTTACGGCAAGCTATAAGCGCTCCTTCTTTGCCGACGGAGTCACCGCCGTGTCCACGGCCAGAGCCGGAAACGTCATCGGCGGAGGAGATTATGCCCCTGACAGAATTGTCCCCGACTGCGTAAGGGCGATAACGGCCGGCAGACCCGTGCGTGTAAGAAACCGGCATTCCGTGAGACCTTATCAGCATGTGCTTGAGCCGCTGTTTGCATATCTGCTGATAGCAGGGGCCCAGATGAACGACAGGGGCCTTGAGGGCAGCTACAATGTCGGCCCGGCACTGTCCGACTGCAGGACCACGGGCGAGCTTGCGACGGCCTTTACGGCCGCCTGGGGCGACGGTGCGTCATGGACCGACGAAACCCCGGATTCCGTGGCCGCAGCGCCTCATGAGGCCGGCCTTCTGAGGCTTGACAGCAGTCTGATAAAGGAAAGACTCGGGTTCGTTCCGCTCTGGGATTTCGGAACCGCGGTGAAAAAAAGTGCGGAATGGTATAAGGCGGTTGCAGGCGGAGCATGTCCCGCGGATATTACGGACCTTCAGATAAAAGAATATATGAACGGAATTCATATTCAATAAAGCAGCCTGCCTGAAAAAAGCAGACTGATGACAGAAAAGGAGCTTGTGAAAATGGAAAACAGATTGGAAAGGCCGATTTATGAAAATCCCGTCTATTCCCGCAGGAAAGACACCGACAGACTTCTGGAGCTGCCTGTGGCTGCCGTTTCCGACAGCGTTGCCTACAGGACCTGCCGCTTTGTAAGCGACGGACAGCTCAGAATCGACCGTCTGTGGAAGCTCTTTGCCGAGCAGTTCACCGTTCAGGACGACAGTGAAAATTATGGCTGGAGAGGAGAATACTGGGGAAAAATGATGCGCGGAGGCTGCTTTGTCTACCGCGTAACCGGAGACAGCGGACTGTACCTTGCTCTCCGCAAGGCTGTTCTTTATATTCTGAATACCGCAGATTCCGACGGAAGAATCTCCTCGTACAAAAGAGAAAAGGAATTATGCGGCTGGGATATGTGGAGCCGCAAATATATCCTTCTCGGACTTCAGTACTTTTATGACATATGTCCCGAGGAGGCGCTGAGAAACAGGATCATTGCTGCAATGTGCGCGCATTTGAACTACATTACCGAAAGGATAGGCCCCGATGAGGGGAAAAAGAGCATTCTGGATTCATCACACATCTGGGGCTCGGTAAACTCCTGTTCGATTCTGGAGCCCGTCGTAAGACTTTACAATCTCACGGATGACAAAAAATATCTGGATTTTGCCGAATATATAATATCCACCGGCGGCAGTAATCTGGGAAATCTCCCGGAGCTTGCTCTGAAAAACGAGATTCCGCCCTATAAGTACCCTGTCGTCAAGGCATACGAGACCATGTCGTTCTTTGAGGGCATACTTGAGTATTACAGGATTACGGGAGAAGAGAAGTATCTCACTGCGGTTCTGAACTTCACGGATGCGGTTCTCGCGACCGACTACACCTTAATAGGCAACTGCGGCTGCACCCATGAGCTTTTTGACAATTCCTCCGAATGTCAGACGGAGGACAGAACGGATATCATGCAGGAAACCTGTGTAGCCGTAACTCTTTCCAAGCTCCTGTTCCAGTGTTATCTTATCACCGGAAATCCGCGTTATGCGGATGCGATAGAAACCACATATTACAATACCATACTCGGAAGCATAAATTTTGAGGGAAACAAGAAACTGAATATGGATCCTGCGCTGAGCAAACGCGATTATTCTCACGTTGCGGATTTTGTAAATGAGATAGGCGGATTCATGTTCGACAGCTATTCTCCTCTGTACAAGAAGTCCAGAAACCGCAAGACGGGCGGCTTCCAGACCATGGACGGAAACAAGGCCTACGGCTGCTGTGCCTGCATCGGCGCGGCCGGTACCGCCATTCTGCCTTTTTCAGCGGTTACGATGTCGGCGGCCGGTCCCGTCATCGGTCAGTATATTGAGGGGAAATTCGATTATTCTCTGCCGGAAGGCGGATTGCTTACGGTTGAGACGGAAACCGGCTATCCTTTTACAAACACCGTAAAAATGACCGTTACCGTTCCCGAGTATTTAATCGGCGGCTGCGTAAGCCTCAGAATTCCGTCATATGGCAATGCCGTCATTACGCTTGGCGGAAAGCACGGAAAAACCTTTGATGCGAAGGCCGGTACGTTTTTCGAACTGCCCGTGAAATCATTTGCTCAGAAAGCCGAAGGCTTATGCAGCGCCGTCATCGCAATCGAATTCGACGAACAGGCTGTGATAATCAGCAAGAACGATAAGATCGCGGTGAAAAAGGGCTGCATCGTGATGGCCGCGGACAGCCGTATCGCCGATATCGATGCAGTACTTGACGACACTCTGCTGTTTGATCTTCCGGGTGAGTCATCAGTTCAGTCAAGGCTCTGCCGTGAAATGGTATTCGGCAACGGAACGAAGATTACGCTTATTGATTACGCCTCGGCGGGAGCCTGCTGGGATGATCCCGCGGATAAGGTCACCGCATGGTTTGATTCGAAAAAGGCTTAAGCTTTTTTGCCGTACCTGTCTCCGTGACAGCTGAAAAACCTTTTAAAACAAACGGAACTGTTATAAAAAACGCGATGCCTGCGAAGACACCGCGTTTTTATTTTTATAAAAGCCAATGCCGGACGAGCCGAAGACTTCAGTCGGCAGTGCCTTCTGCGCAGACAGCTTTTATTATTTCGGCGGCTTCTCTCAGAATTTCCTCCGGGGTGTTTAGAGGAGGAAGAAGTCTTACCTTATCCTTTGCAGTGAGGCACATAACGCCGCGCTCAAGGCATTGCTTTACGACCTCGCCTGCGGGCTTTTGGGTCTTGAGACCTATCATGAGTCCCTCTCCTCTGACTGACTCTATACCGTCAGCGCCCTCAAAAATTTTGCGGAGTATACGGCCTTTTTCTGCAACCGATGCGAGAAAAGCCTCGTCGAGCCTGTCGATAACCGTAATAGCCCCGGCGCAGCAAACCGGATTTCCGCCGAAGGTGGAGCCGTGGTCGCCGAAGCCGAATACTCCGGAAAGCTTTTCGTTCATTATTGCGGCTCCTATGGGAAGACCTCCGCCGAGGCCCTTTGCCGTGGTGATGATGTCGGGGGTGACGGGAGTGCCCATATATGAGTAAAGCCTGCCCGTTCGGCCGTTTCCGGTCTGGACCTCATCTGCGATGAGAACTATATCCTTTTCAGCTGCGAATTCCGCAAGCTCCGAAAGGAATGCACGGTCGATAACGTTTACTCCGCCCTCGCCCTGTATGCACTCGAATATCACTCCCGCGATGCCGGAGGCGGCCTCGATTTCCTTAAGAGCGGCGATGTCTCCGGGCTCTACGCTGACAAAGCCGGGAGTCAGGGGATTGAACAGCTCATGATAGTGGTCCTGTCCGGTTGCCGCAAGCGTGGTCAGCGTACGGCCGTGGAAGCTGTTTTTGAGACTGACTACCGTAAAGCAGTCGGGCCCCTTTTTTTTCGCTGCATATTTCCTTGCGAGCTTAATCGCGCATTCGTTTGCCTCGGCGCCGGAGTTGCCGAAAAAAACCTTGCTCATACCTGTCCTCTCGCAGAGCTATGACGCAAGCACTGCTGAGGGGGAGGTGTAGTAAAGATTTGACGTGTGCTGCAGGGAAGCGGCCTGAGCGGAGACAGCCTGCTGCCAGACGTCATCGCAGTAGCCGAAGGCGTTGACTCCGATTCCGGAGCCCATGTCGATGTATCTCTTTCCGCTTTCATCAAAGACGACCGAGCCCTTTCCCTTTGTCAGAACGACGGGAAAACGGTTATAGGTGCCGGCGATATATTCGTGATCAAGTTCCTTTGCCGAAGGATTGTTTGTGTTATCAAGCATTTTTGAAATCTCCCGAAGAGCTCATTTTTTAAACATCGTGCCTGCGCCCTCGTCAGTGAGGAGCTCCATAAGTATAGAGTGCGGAACTCTTCCGTCGAGAATAACAACGTTCTTTACGCCGTGCGCAAGAGCCTCTGTGCAGCATTCTGCCTTGGGTATCATGCCTCCCGAGATAATGCCCTCCTTCTTGAGGAGGGAGGCTTCTTCAACGCTGATCTCGGAAATCAGTGTTGAAGGATCGTTTTTGTCGCGGAGGATTCCGGCGATGTCGGTCATCATTATGAGACGCTCGGCCCTGAGCGCTCCGGCGATGTAAGCCGCTGCGGTGTCTCCGTTTATATTGTACGTGTTGCCGGCTTCATCGCAGCCGACTGTGGAAATAACCGGTATATATCCCTTCTCGAGAAGGTCGGAAACCGAATCGATGTTGATTTTTGTGATTTCGCCGACATATCCGAGTCTCGGGTCCTTCACCTTGGCTTCGATGAGTCTTCCGTCCATGCCGGAGATACCGACAGCCTTGCCTCCGTGGATTTCAAGGAGGTTTACGAGCGTCTTGTTGACCTTGCCCGCGAGAACCATCTGAACGATGTCGACGGTTTCCTTGTCGGTTACTCTGAGACCGTCCACGAATTCTGCTTTCTTGCCGAGCTTCCGCATGAGCTCGCTGATTTCCGGGCCTCCGCCGTGAACAAGCACAACCTTTACTCCGATGAGCCAGAGGAGAACGATGTCCTGCATTACCTGGAGCTTAAGCTCCTCATTTATCATTGCGTTTCCGCCGTACTTTACAAGCACAACCTTTCCGACGTATCTCTTTATGTAGGGAAGAGCCTCCGTGAGAACCTCGGCACGCTGTGAATTTGTGAAAACGTCTGCCATTTTATTCTATTGCCTCCGTCATCAGGTGCGGTAGTCGCCGTTGATTTTTACGTAGTCGTATGTGAGGTCGCAGCCCCATGCAACCGCGCTTGCGTCGCCGTCGTTGAGATTTACCGAGATTACGATCTCCTTCTCGAGAAGGATTTCCTTTGCCTTTTCCTCGGAGAAATCCACGCCTGCTCCGTTTTTGCATACAGGCTCGGAGCCCTTGCAGCTTTCGAATGCAACGTCAATTTTGTTTACGTCAACGTCTGCGCCGCTGTATCCTATGGCGCACAGAACGCGTCCCCAGTTTGCATCGGAGCCGAACATGGCGGCCTTGACAAGGCTTGAGCAGATAATGCTCTTGGCTACGGTTTTTGCGCACGCTTCGGTCCTGGCTCCCGTAACCCTGCACTCGATGAGCTTGGAGGCTCCCTCGCCGTCTCCGGCGATATGCTTGCAGAGGTAGACTGTTACCGTATTGAGAGCCTGCATGAAGGCAGTGAAGTCTTCGCCCTCGGCTGTGATTTCGTCGTTGCCTGCAAGACCGTTTGCAAGGACGGTCACCATATCGTTGGTGGATGTGTCACCGTCGACGGAAACCATATTGAACGTGTTCGCGATATCGCTCGAAAGAGCTTTTCCGAGCATTTCCGAGGATATTGCGGCATCGGTGGTTATAAATACGAGCATGGTTGCCATATTCGGATGAATCATTCCGCTGCCCTTGGCTATTCCGCCGATGCGGCAGGTTTTTCCGCCGATTTCGAATTCTATCGCGATTTCCTTCAGCGCGGTATCCGTGGTCATTATTCCTTCTGCGGCATCGATGCCTCCGTAGGAGGAAAGGGAAGAAACGAGCGTGGGGATTCCCGCGGCAATCGGAGCAATATCGAGAGGCTGGCCGATGACGCCGGTAGAGGCTACGACGATATCGTCGGCGGAGATGCCCAGAGCCTCGGCGGTGAGAGCGCTCATCTTTTCCGCAATCTCGATGCCGTCTGCGTTGCAGGTGTTGGCGTTGCCGCTGTTGCAGATGACGGCCTGAGCCTTTCCGTCGGCAAGATGCTTCTTTGTGACGGTAAGAGGAGCTCCCTTGACCAGATTGGTCGTATATACTGCGGCGGCTGTGGCCGGAACCGAGCTGAAAATCAGCGAAAGGTCCTTTTTGGATTTGTTTTTGCGGATTCCGCAATGAATGCCGGCGGCGGTGAAGCCCTGAGCGGCACAGACATTTCTATTAATGATTTTCATTTTTTAATCTCCTGTATTCAGTCCGGTCGTTTCATCAAGGCCGAGAACTATATTCATATTCTGTATTGCGGCACCGGAAGCCCCCTTGCCGAGATTGTCAAAGCGTGAAACGAGCGTGATGCGGTCGTCGTTTCCGAATACGGCAATCTCCATATCGTCTCTTCCCGAAAGCGCCGATGCTGAAAGAAAGCCGCTTTCGTCTGAGCCTTCGGCGTATTTTACGATTTTTCCGGAGTAACGGCTGCGGTACAGCTCCTTTATATCAGATGCCGTTCCGTTCAGCTGTTCTCTGTACAGAGAAATCACAACCTCCATGCCGGAATAGTATGAGGAAACGATCGGGGAGAACAAGGGCTCCCTTGCAAGTCCGCAGACCTTAACCATCTCGGGGAGATGCTTGTGCCTGCCGGATATTCCGTATACTCTGGGAGCAAGAAGGGCCTCTGCGGCAGCGGAATCGCAGTAATCGGCTATCATTTTCTTTCCTCCGCCGGAGTAACCTGTAAGCGAATAGGCCGAGATAATTGCATCCGCCGGAAGCAGGCAGCTTTCGGTCAGAGGCGCGATCAGTGAAACGAAGCCGCTGGCATGACAGCCGGGATTTGCGATGCGCTTGGAAGAAGCGATTCTTTCTCTGTATCCCGTGAGCTCGGGGAAGCCGTAGGTCCAGTCGGGAGAAGTTCTGTGAGCGGTTGACGTGTCGATAATGACGGTCGAGGGATTTACGCACAGTCCGGCCGATTCATCGGCTGCCGCATCGGGAAGGCAGAGAAAGGTTACATCCGATGAGTTGATAGCCTCGGCCCGGGCATGGGGTGTCTTTCTCAGCTCCTCTGGCAGAGTTATCAGATGTATGTCATTTCTCATCGAGAGACGGTCATATATTTTCAGTCCGGTCGTACCGGCGCTTCCGTCTATAAATACTTTTGTTTGGGGCATCTGTCATCCTCCGAAAAGCAAATATGATTATACTGATAATTATACTTGATTTTTCATAATTTGTCAAGACAAAAATGAATAATATTCGCGATAATAACAAATATTTCTTGGAAAATCACAATAATGCGTGAATATATTCATTTTTTTGACGAATGCCGAAGCTGAGACAGCAGATGGAACAATCGAAGAGAAATAAAAAAGAGGCTATATAGCGGTCTTTTATATGTGCCCCCTTTAGCTTACTTCGGGATTGCAAGGATGAAAGAAACGATGAAAGGTTGGAACGGATGGCTTCGCAGACGGCTCCGAATGTACATTTGGAAACAGTGGAAGAAGCCGAAAACGAGAGTACAAAACCTTATAAAACTTGGGATGGAGCCGTGGAAGGCATACAGAAACGGGAACACGAGAAAGGGTTATTGGGCAATTGCAGGAAGTGGAATCCTGACACATACCATCACAGACAAAAGACTCGCACAGGCAGGATTTTTTGATATCCTTGCCAAGTACGAGTCCTTGCATAGTCGATTGAACCGCCGTGTACCGAACGGTACGCACGGTGGTGTGAGAGGTCGGCTACTCAATTAATGGGTAGCCTCCTACTCGATTAATCTTTTTTTCAGGCGTTCAAGCTTTTTTCCGAGCGGTTCCGAGAGAACAAACAGAAACAGCGCATCTGAAATCATATAGCTCAGTGTAAACGGCAGGGCGTTCAAAACCGATGCATAATAAAGAGCCGGCGTAAACTCCCCGTATGAAGACAAAACGGTGTAAACATCCATGAGCAGAGAATAGGCGGCGCCCGCCGCAAGTCCGAATGCGGTAAGAGCGATGCGGCTCTTTTTAAGGGGGCGGGAGAGATAGCCCGCGATAAGTCCCGTAAGTCCCCATGCGAGCATCTGAAACGGGGTCCACGGTCCCTGGCCGAATATCATATTCGATAACAGAGCCGTAAGCGCGCCCGTGAGAAAGCCCGTTTCGGGCCCGAGCCAAATTCCCGTCAGAATTATTATCGCTGCGGAAGGCTTTATTACCGGAATGAGCCTGCCGGTGACCGCCAGAGCCGTCATGACGGCGGCCGCGGCCGCTGAGCCCGATGAGCTTCTTCGGCTCTCATAAGCGGCATCGAAGAGAAGCAGAGCCGAAACGGCTATGCCCAGCGATACGAGAAGATAGCGCTTTTTATCGAGAAATAACGCTCCCGCGAGCGTCATCGCCGGAATAAACGCGAGAGGTATCGCAAAGCGGAGAAAGGCGCGAAGACGGCCGTATCCTGACGGAATCATTCTGTATCCTCCTTATACGGCTCAAAAAATCGAAGAGCGTCCGAAATTGTAACGGCATTGTCTGCAGAGCCCTCTGTAATCCTGCGGATATCGGTGGTAAAGAAGGCTGCATCAGAGAAGAACGTACGGGGTGTGCCTTCTCCTGCGATCCGTCCGCAGAAGAGCAGCGCGACTCTGTCGGAGTATTCAGCAGCAAACGCCACGCTGTGCGTTACGGTGATAATCGCCACGCCCTTCGCCTTCAGCGACATAAGCGCTCTGCCGAGCGCCTCCGTTGCAGCGCCGTCGAGACCGCAGGTGGGCTCGTCGAGCAGCAGCACGTCGGGCTCCGAAGCAAGCGCCAGAGCGAGTCCCAGCATGTGCGCTTCTCCTCCGGATAGATCGTAGGAGCAGCAGCCGGCAATACCCGCAAAGTCAAAATCGGGTCCGTACGGGAGATTTTCGGGGCTTACTCCCGCTTTAGCCAGTTCTTCAGCGACTGTGAGTCCGGAGAAGAGAAGTCTGACATTCTGGGGAACAATGGCTATGCGCCCGCTGCCGGGCTTTTTTCTGCCGTCATTTTTCCGGACCTTCTTTCCGTATACGCTGACATTTCCGGTGTAAGGGGAGAGAAGGCCGGCCGCCGTATACAGAACCGTGGATTTACCTGCGCCGTTTCCGCCGAGGAGAGAGAGCATTTCGCCCTCTCCTACTGCAAAAGATAGCCCCGACAGGACGTCGCGTGAGTTTTTGCCGTATCTGAATGAGACGTTTTCGAATTTCAGCGCGGTTTCCGAACCTTTTGCGGCTTCTTTGTCTTTTGAAGTATCCGGTTTTCTTTCGCTTTCCGGCTGCGCTGTCTTTTTCAGTCCTCTGACGAATTCCCTTCCGTCTGAAATTCCCGTAAAGGATTTGTCGGGATACCCGAGCCTGTGTGCGAGCACCGCAGCCGCGGGAGCCTCCGGAAGTGTACCCGGAATAGACAGAAGAACGGGGATCCCGTCGCGCGGAGAGCTGTCGCTTACAAGACGCCCTTCGTTAAGAATCAGGAGCCTGTCCGCGTCCCCGGTCAGAGCAGAAAGCCTGTGCTCGGCAATTATGACCGTTATGCCGAACTCTCGGACCAGTCTTTTCACGGCGGAAATAAAGCTGTCTGCCGCAACTGGGTCGAGCTCGGCTGTGGGTTCGTCGAGAAGCAGAAGACGCGGCTTCAGCGCTGCCGCCGACGCAAGATTGAGCAGCTGCTTTTTGCCTCCCGAAAGCACGGAGGTTTCTGTTCCCGTAAGCTGATCGAGACCGAACCACGATGCGGCTTCCGCTACCCTGAGCCCTATGAGGGAAGGAGGCATGCCGATGTTTTCGGGCCCGAAGGCTAGCTCCGACTCCACTCTGTCGGTCACAATCTGTGTTTCCGGGTCCTGTGCGACGTAACCTATGGCGGCCGCCTGCTCTGCGGAAGAAAAATCCGAAATATTCCTTCCGCAGACCGTTATCCTTCCTTCGAGGCGGCCCTTCATTGGTGGTTCGGGCTTCAGCGCGCGGAGAAGCGTCGATTTTCCGCTTCCCGTAGGTCCGGCAAGCAGCACAAGCTCGCCCTCTCCGAGTGAAAAGGAAACCGAGTCAAGGATTCTGCGGCTGCCGCCCTCGGGCGTAAAGGAAAGGTCCTTTACAATGACCGCCGGAGTGCCGGATATGATATGTTTTTCGTTGGTATCCGTCATTTTTCCGCCTCCCTGCGGTTGTACTCCCTCAATGCTTCCGCATCCGGGTATTTTTCTGTTTTTCTTTTTTTCCACATAATATGCCAGACGCATTCGCTTACCGCAGGATAAAAAGACAAAAATGCGTATGAGACCAGTGAAGTCAACGGGAACAGTCCGCGGCCGTAATCCGCAATGACGGGATAAAAGTCAAAGTCCAGCAGTCCGGATGCTGCCGCGGCGATGCAAACAGAGGCGGATAAGGCAATATAAATCATTGCGGCCGCATCGTTCTGCCCGAAGACGAAGCGGGACGATGCCGTCCGGTGTCCGTTCTGCCAGCCTCTGGCGTCCATGCTGTCCGCAGCGTCGATGCTCCCCTCAAGCGCGATGCCGACGGTGGCCGAAAACGCTTCCATGGATTCTTTGGCCCTGTCATACGGCGTCGGTTCCGAATCGTATCCCCGGCAGAGAGCTCTGAACGAGCTGACATGGCGGTAGTAGGACGAAAACAGAGGAACGGATCTCACGGCCGCGGAAATAACCGCAGAAAGCCTCGGAGAAAAGCGTCCTATAAGGCAAAGCACCTTTTCGGTAGTCATTATCTTTGAGAAGGAGTTCATTCTGACGATGACTCCGGCGGCAAGAAGCGCGGCGTTTGCGCCGTACAGAAGTGCCTCCAGGGTGAATGGGCGGAGATTTATGAAAAACAGAACGGTTTCGCCCCTGTGCGAAAGCAGAGGATTAATCAGAGTCATGAGAAGCGCAAGTCCCGCCGTGAAGCAAAGAAAGCGGGCGGATGCTTCCCCTCGGATCAGATAATAGGACAGGGCTCCCGCAAGGGAAAGGAGAAGTATTACGGGATGCGGAACAAACATGGCAATGCCGGTAACCGAAATGAAGTACAGCGCGGTCACTGCCGGATGCTTATCCGAAAATCTTATCATGGTATCTCCTTTCCTTTTTGTTGCTGCAAAAACTGTTTCGGGAACCTTTGAGGATTTTATTGCATTGTGATAATCCGGTTCCTTAAAGCCCGGGCGCAGTTATTTATAGCTTCCGTCAGCTGTGTAATTCCAGACTATGACGTCTCCGTCGGATAACCCGAAGGCGCCGCAGCCTACGGTGGCGAAAACGCCGTTTACACTGAAGGTCCAGCCCGACAGGTCGCCGAAATCGCGTTCGCCAAGCCCCGCTATCGCGCGGACATAAACGCTGCCTCCGGTTCCGCCGGCGTCAATCATAATGCGGAACTTTGCGGCGGCGTCGCAGAGCACGGTGTAAACCGTGTCTCCTTCCGCTATCTTCATTACGGTTTCTCCGAGAATCATTCCGTCAGCCGGAACAGACGGATATTTTTCCGTCTTGCCGGCAACATCTACGCAGCTGATAACAAGCCTGACTTCTCCCGTGGGGTTGTTTTTTTCCGTTACGGCGTATTCTCCGCCCGGAGTTCTGATATCGGTAAAAAGTACGGCCGCGGATAATGCGACGCCGATGAGAATGACCGGTATGAAGCTTCCGGGCTTTCTCTTTCCCCTTATGAACATAATGACGCAGACAGCCGCCGCGGTAATCACAAGCGCGGCAGCGATGCCGGCCTTAAGCCCCCGGCGACTCTCACTGCCGTGAGTTATCTCCGCGGAGTCTTCTCCCCCGGGAACGGTGTCGGGCTCGGGTAGCACGGCGGTGGCGGCAGCCTCGCGGTCGGGCGAGGGGATGTGAGTAAAGCCGCCGTTTCCGCTTAAGAATGCAGTATAAGCCGAAAGAGCCTCAAAGCACTGCGCGGTCGCGCCGGCATCGGACTTGCCTCCGGGAAGGTGGGAAAAGCTTCCGTCCGGAAGCTGAAAGTCCGTGAGCGCGTCAATCACCGATTTTCCGTTTTTTACGAAGGCGGGGTCACTGCCGGCGTCTATGCCCAGTGAAGACAGCGCGATGATGACCTGAGCGCTGCTTTCTGAGTTTTTGTTCCCGAAGGAGGCGAAGCCGCCGTCGTCGCGCTGCATTGCGGAGAGGGCACCGAGGCCCCTTCCGACGGCCGCCCCGAGAGCATCGGCTTCCGTTCCGCCGTCGGCCACGGCTGAGGCAAGAGTGCGCGACAGGGAGCAGAGGACCATGGCGGTCATGTCTGGATCCGATTTTTCTCCGGAAAATGCCCAGCCTCCGTCGGCAAGCTGACGGCTGAGAATATAGTCCGTAAGCTCAGGTACCGCGGCTGCTCCGGCACTTCCGTAGCCTGCCTCCGCAAGTCTTAAAATATAAAGTTTTACATTTATAGTGCCGTTATCCGTAAGATAATCCACGGCGGAGTCTATATATGAAACAGAGACGGGAGAGCCCGAATATGCCAGAGACAGAGCTGTTCTAAGGTCAATATCAAAGCTTCCGTCAGCAGTAATATGCTTTTTTAGTGTAATAAGAGAGAATTCCTCAAGAAGATTTCCGTGTCCGTTTCCGGCAAGTACGGCGGCATAGCGGAACTCTCCCGGAAGTTCACCCGAACAGAGACGTGAGGCAATAATGCTTTCCGCTTTCGGGGATTCCGAAGTACCGGCAAGACAGTCGGTTGCAAGTAACAGCGCTTCCTTTGCGCGCCCGGGACGGCCGTCACCGTGCATTTCGGCTTCGGCCCCCCTTATCGGAAGACTTGCTAGAATCAGAACGGTGAGGACCGTATATAATCCGGGCAGGCCGGCCGGAAAACGTCTGCGCGTTCTCCGACCGGCCATAAACCGGAATCTTTTCATTTTACAGTGACAGTGCAGATGGCTCCGACGATAATACCGCTGTCGGCAACGGCGGAAACGGTGTGTTTGCCTTTTCCGAGTGTGAGCGTAACGGAACCGTCGGCAGAGGTTTTGAACTCGGTCTTCTCACCGTCTACGGTGATGACGGCGTCTGCGCAGGGGACGGTTACGGGATTCCAGTCGGCGTCGTAACCGGCCTTTTTGAGGACGAGAGTGACGTTTTCGCCCTTCTTGGCGGTTGCGTCGTTCTTGTCAAAGAAGGCGTAGGTGTCTGTGAAATTCTCAAGGTCGCGATAGAAGAAGGCGACGATGTGATCGTTTTCCTTAACTTCATCGAGAGGAGACATGGCAGACGCGTTGTTGATGTAGTAGCCGTAGGATCCGCCGTCGCCGCCGCCCCAGAGCTTGGAAACATAGAGACCGTACTGGCCTTCGGCGGTTTTGTAGCCGGCATCGGCGCCGCCCTTGAAGCTCTTGTCGTGAGCACTGATCATGGCGTCGTTAAAGGTGATTTTGCCGTCCTTGTCGGCGTCGGTGTAATCGACGGCGACCTGAGCCATGGCAAAATTGCCTTCGGAGTCAACGATGGTTACGAAGACGGAGGGACCGGTTTTCTTTGCGCAGGAGGCAAAGGGGAGACAGAGGCAGACGGCAAGACAGAGGGCTGCCAGAGTTTTGAGTGTTGTCAGATGCTTTTTCATAGCGATCCGGTATAATTGAATCATCCCCCGGCAAGAGATTCAGTTACACATTTCCTTTCTGAAAATCGATTTGTGTGATATAATACTCGGGCTTTTGCGGAAACGGATGACAGGGCTACGCCGGGGAGCGTCCTGAGCGCCGTTTCCGATTATTAAAAAGCGGGGATGTCTACGAGCGGAGCGACTCGTCGTATCGGGGAAAACAAAATGCGATAAAGCCGTTCCGGTGTTTTTTGGAAAGACCCGCATTTCATTTCATTTTTTATCCGCAAATGCTTCGGCAGACGGGTTGGCGGAGAGCCCGTCCGATAGCTCTTCCGCGGAAAAACCGTTTGTCCTTTTTTCGTTGAGCCTTCTCTTTGAGCGTATTCTGCGCTGACGGTTCTTTTCCTTTGACGTTACAGCGGGAGGCTCCTTGAGTCCCGCGGACTCGAGAGCACGCGGCCAGGGGCCCAAAAATGCCTTTATTGCCGCCGTCTCCTCCGGAGAAAAGTCGCTCTTGCGGGGAAATCTGCTGTCTCCGCTCTCTTTCAGCTTCAGACCTTTTTCCCGCAGCAGCCTGATACAGAGTTCTTTATCAAACATGCGTGACCTCATAATAACAGTTGTTTCAGAGTAAATCCGGATCCTTTGCCGGAAAACGGAAAAAGAAAAAAGCCTTTTTGCGCCGTAAACGGAGGACGCAAAAAGACACAGCAAAACTGACTCCGCAAAAAGCGAGCGAAGCCATGCCCCGGTGCAAAACGGGGCAGTGTGTCCGGGTTCGGTCCCCATGTCCGGGACTCCGGAAGTACGGTTATCGGGCAGGCATTCCGACTTGAGGACTGTCGTGTCCAGTTACGGTAATGACGGTTGCGACGGATTTTCACCGAACTTCCCCCTGATCCTTTAAAGGAACCCGAAAACCTATTAAGTTGTCTTATATTATACCACTCCTGTCAAAAAAGGTCAACAGTTTTGTGGCATGGGAGGCATTAAACTTCGAAAGTGCCTTTTTTTTCGACAAAAAAGTTTTTTTTACCTTTGCATATTGCAATTGACGGAAAAAAATAATATAATATACATCTTATTATCCCGGATGCCTTTCGGGGCCTCATGCAAATAATATTTTTACAGGAGATATCAATGACCGAGAAAGAAAATGCCTCAGTTCAGGCTGCAGCCTCAAAAAAGAAAAAAATAAAGGCGTTTGACACATCGAAGAAGCCGAAAAATCCGTATTTCTTCCTTATGCCGGTGGAATGGGGAGGAACAGCCGCCTATACAATCCCGGCCGGAGGAAAAATCACCAAGATCAACTGCGAAGGACTTAAGCCTCCGTATCTTCTGCTTGCGAATCATGCATCCATGATAGATTTTCCCATGGCCGTAAAAGCGATCTTCCCCCACAAGACAAACTGGGTAATATCCATAGAGGAATTCGTCGGACGCGAATGGCTTTTCCGCGGGGTCGGCGGAATTTACAAGAGAAAATTCACAAGTGATATAGTTGTTGTCCGTCATATGCTCAGGGTTCTGAAACAGCACAGGCATATCTGCACGATGTATCCCGAAGCCAGATATTCCCTGGCCGGAATAAACGAGCAGCTTGACGGCGGCCTCGGTTCTCTCGTAAAGGTCGCAAAGGTGCCTGTGGTCGTTCTAATAAGCCACGGAAACTTCCTTCAGTCTCCTCAGTGGAATAAAAAGCCGATGAGAAAAGTGCCCGTCGATGCCACATTTACTCAGATAGTCACAAGGGAAGAAGCGGAAACCCTGACTGCGGAGGAAATTCAGCGCAGGATCGAGGCTGCCTTTGAATATGACGATTACAGGTGGCAGAGGGACAATAACATAAAAATCACCTCCGTCAAAAGAGCCAATAATATTCACAGAATCCTTTACAAATGCTCCTCGTGCGGCAAGGATTTCACCACGTACAGCAAGGATACGGATATCTGGTGCTCGGAATGCGGAAAACGCTGGAGAATGAACGAATACGGTGAGCTTCACTGCATAAACGGAGACGAAACCTTCACCCACGTTCCCGACTGGTACCGCTGGGAGCGCGAAGAGGTAAGACGCGAAGTCAGAGAGGGAAGATACAGGTTCGAGGACGACGTAAGAGTCGAGCATCTCGATAACTGCAAAATCGGCTTCAGAAGCATCGGCGAGATGAAGATGACCCACGATGAAAACGGCTTTGTCATCGACGGCATGCTTGAAGAAGGAATTAAGTTCAAATTCCACAGATCGGTATCATCGATGTACTCCTGCCATATCGAATACGACTTCCACGGACGCGGAGACGGAATAGATCTTGCGACTCTCAAGGACACTTATTTCGTTTTCCCGCTGACGGCAAGAAACGTGCTCACAAAAATTCACTTCGCAACTGAGGAGCTCTATAAATACGATGCCGAAAAGAAGGCGGAGACAAAGAAAATACCGGCAGAGAACACTGCATCGGAGAGCGATGCTGCCGGGAAGGCCGCAGCCGTGAATTAAGCCCCGGGGAAGGCCTTGCCGCTTCGGATTCTTAATTGACGGTAGTATTGTCTCTGAAGCAGTCGGACAAGGCCGGCTTTTTGAACTAAATAATAAAACGCCTATCCGCACAGTGCTTTAAACGACAATCGAAAAAAGCAGCCATCCTTTTCAGAATGGCTGCTTTTATTTGCGGTGCTCCATCGGAGATTCGAACTCCGGACACCTTGATTAAAAGTCAAGTGCTCTACCGCCTGAGCTAATGAACCTTAAACATTGGCTGGGGTAGCAGGATTTGAACCTACGAATGGCGGGATCAAAACCCGCTGCCTTACCGCTTGGCTATACCCCAATAAAGTGGTGAGCCCAGAGGGATTCGAACCCCCGACACACGGCTTAGAAGGCCGTTGCTCTATCCAGCTGAGCTATG
>JAKSPQ010000036.1 GCA_024404665.1 Clostridia bacterium | reverse complement strand
ACGCATCAAAGGCGTTCATCGAAGACCTGCAGAATTGCATGGTTGCCTATTGGGGGCTCGAAGACGATGTCACAAAGCTTGCCAGTCAAGAGATCAAGCCAGTATACGCCTTCGGCGACGAGAGCTCGGTTAATTTCATCGAAAAGCTCTACAGCCTTTAGTACGAGAGTCCCGGCGCGAGGATTTACACATCGGATTCCGGAATTTCGGAAATGCAGAAGGATTTCCGCGACGGCAATATGCTGCTGCTTCCCGGCTGGCTGTATATGGCAAAGAACATCTGCGGCTCCTCCGTTGACGATTACGGAATCATTCCTTACCCTAAGTTTGACGATGAGCAGGAAAAATATCTGACGCTTGTTCACGACGGAACCACGATTTACTGCATACCTTCTACCTGCACGTCTATGAAGATGGTTTCAGCCGTAACGGAGGCTCTCTGTGCGGAAAGCTGGAGAACCGTTACTCCCGCATATTTTGAGGTCGCTCTGAAGAACAGATATGCTTCCGACATGCATTCCGCGGCGATGATAGATTTGATAAGAGCGGGAATAACAACGGATTATTTCTATGCAAATAACTACAGCTTTACCGGTATGCCGGGCCTGCTCTGCCGCACTGCAATGGGAAGCAAGCTGTCCGCTATACCGTCTCAGATCAAATCCGCTCAGAAGATGACGGATAAGGCTCTGAAGGAGCTTATAGAGGATTACAAGGCTCTCGTCGGGCAATAATAAAGAAGGCCGTCAATGCTTCGTCTTTGACGGCCTTTGTAAGTTATAAACAAAAAACATAATATGCATTTGTACAATTCACAAAAAAAACATTTTTCGGTATTTTCATCATTGACAAAACACAATGTTTCATATATAATATGTATTAATACTCTAAAAAAGACCGGATATCATCCGGACTTGTGAAAGGAAAAACATGAAAAAGACACTGGCAATCCTTCTCAGTGCTCTCATGGTGCTTTCTCTGGCTGCTCTCGGCGTATCCGCCGCAGATCCCGTAGAGATTTCCACTGCAGAGCAGTTCGCCGCAATGGCCCCGGACGGTAATTACAAGCTTACCGCCGACATCAAGGTCTCCGATACCTATGACAAGGCCTTCACCGGCACTTTCGACGGCAACGGACACACCATTACCGTATCCGCTCCCCTTTTCGCCGAATTCAACGGCACCGTAACCAAGCTCTGCGTCAGAGGCGCAGTATCCGGTGAAGGAAATATCGCTCCGTTTGCGATTGTTTCCGCCGGCATGAAGGCTACCGAGCTTTACAATGCCGCCACCGTTACCAGCACCAATACTGAAATCGTAGGAAGCTACGTAACCTCCAACTATGCCGCCGGCATCGTTGCCTACGTAAAGGGTGCTTCCACCTTCACAAACTGCGTAAACGAGGCTGCAATCTCCGGTAACATTCACTGCGGAGGTCTCGTAGGATACTCCGAGAATGTATCCGTAACATTCACCGGCTGCGTAAATAACGGCACCATCGCCGTTCCCTCCGGAGTCAAGGGCCGCTGCGGCGGTATCATGGCTCTCGGCGGATCCACTGCTGCCGATTTCAAGGACGCCGAGTTCACCGTAACCTTCACGAACTGCGTCAACAACGCTCCCGTAACCGGCGGCGACCAGGTCGGCGGCCTCCTCGGATGGACCATGTTCAATGTAATCTGCAACGGCTGCGTAAATAACGGCGCCGTTGAGTCCACCACCAACTATGCCGGCGGTCTCGTATCCCGTCCCGGCAACGATGCCGCCAGAATAGACGGCCCCGCTTCCGAATTCATCAACTGCATCAATACCGGCGATGTAACCTCCTTCCAGAGCCAGGCAGCCGGTATGTGCTCCTATGTCTGCACATCTCTTGTAGTAAAGAACTGCATCAACACAGGTAAGATTTCCGCCGGTATCGCCGGTGAGAAGAACGCCACCGTCGGCGGTCTCGTAGGTAAGGCAGCCGTAGGCGCCGGCAACCAGACCGTCGTCATCGAGAACTCCGTCAACACCGGCGTTGTCGAATCCAGACAGCATGCCGCCGGTATCGTAGGTTCCGTCGGTGCCAAGGACAGCAAGCCCGCAATACCCTTCACCGTAAAGAACTGCCTCAACACCGGCAATGTCATTGCCAACACCGGTTATGCCGGCGGTCTCGTAGGCTATGAGTACGGTTGGGGCGGAGGCGGCCAGTATATGGACCTCGAAGACTCGGTCAATACCGGTAATGTCACTGCCGCGACCTTCGCTTCCGAGTTCATGGCTTACGCTAACGATCCCACTCACATTATCAAGAACAATGTAGGTGTAGGTACCCTTACCGGTAAGTATGTCTGCATCTGGGGTGTTTCTTCCTCCAACTGCGCAGCCGCTCCCAACATTGAGGGCAACCTCATCAAGGACGGCGATGCCACCACATGGTTCACCTATTCCGAAGGTACCGAGGGCAACCGTATCGCTTATTCCGAGCTCACTGAGGCTCAGGTAAAGAGAGTCGATTCCGTTGACGCTTCCAAGCTGAAGACCTCGAATTCCGATGCTCTCGCAAGCGCCGCCAAGAAGGCTGTTGCCGATGCTAAGACCCAGCTCGATTTTGCCGTAACCGTTATGAGAGGAACTTCTCCCTTCTCTTCCGATGCTCCCGCTACCGGTGACAACGCCGTCATCATTGCCGTAGTAGCTGCCGTTGCAGTACTCGGCATGGGAGTCGCTCTCAAAGCCCGCAAGGCCTGAGTTCAGTCTTTCATAAACATATTGTCCCCCGCTTTTCCGGCCCCGGAAAAGCGGGGGACTGTTTATATTTACGTCAGGCGGAATACAGAGTGAATTTATCGGTATACCGGATTGACGGTATGCCTGTATGACATGCGGGCGGCATTGTGATTTCGCACAAAGAACACCTATCGTTTTTGTGTGTTTTCTATAAAAAACAAATCCGAGCCAAAAACTGATTGACTTTGAGATAAAATAGTATTAGAATATTAGCATGCTAAAAAAGGTATGAAGGATATCATGCGGGTGCTCCGCACAATCCGATTGCCCGAAAGGAAGGACCGACAATGAAAAAAAACTTAAGCATTCTACTCGCCGCTCTTATGCTCCTTGCCACTCTTGCGGGAGCCGTCGCATGTGCCGAAAAGCCCGCGAATACGGATTCAACGACAGCGAATGCCGGAACACAGGCAACTCCGGACGAAACCACAAACGGCGAAACAACTCCGCAGTTCGTTTTTAAGAACTACGGAGATACAAACTTTGTAGTCTATATGAGAAACGAAAGTGCCGGATCGTATCCCGGCCGTTATATCGACACGGAGGATGTGTCCGAGACCATCTCCGCTGCCGTTTATCAGAGAAACTCCATTGTGGAGTCTCAGTTCGGCATCAAAATCGAAACCATTCAGACCGCCGATCCCTATAAGACCGTCGAAAACGACGTTAAGGGCGATTCCGTCGAATACGATGTAATTCTTGACAGAAGAAGCTATCTTTCCTCGCTTGCCAAGAAGGGTCTGCTTCATAACTTCAACGATATGGAAATCGATTTCTCGAGACCCTGGTGGGACAAGAACACCGTTGAGCAGTACGCCATCGGCGACAAGCTCTATTTCGTAGGAAACGATATTTCCGTCGCTAACCTTTCCGGCGCCCGCTTCTTCTATTTCAATAAGAAGATGGTTGAGGACTATCATCTCACCGATCCCTATTCTTTCGTGGAAAAGAACGAGTGGATACTCGATAATTTCCTTACCATGGTTAAGTCCGTTGTCAACGGCGAGGCCGAGGGAACACTCGGAACCTACGGTATTCTTCTCGAAACCGGCGACGCCAACGGCAACTATATGCACCTTCTCACCGGCTGCGGAGTAAGGCAGACCTATTGGGAGGACGGAAATCTCATCAGCGCATTTGACAATCAGTCCGAAAAGATTCAGACTATCTTTGACAAGATCAATGTAGTCTTCAAGGATCCCACGATTGCCTGCGATTACACAACCGCGGAGAAGCTTGATACCTCCGGCGGAACCTTTGCCAACAAGTATGACCGCGGCAGAAACAACTTTGCCATGGGTCACTTCCTCTTCGTACAGAACGGAATGGGCATAGCCGCTCAGTTCTCCGAGATGGAGGGCGAGGGATACGGTATCGTTCCCAACCCGAAATACGATTCCGATCAGGAAAACTACGCGCACAAGATCGACAAGTATTCTCTTATTTTCTGCATTCCGGAATCCGCGTCACATGTCGACTTTGAAAAGGACGCCCTCGTGCTCGACTACTGGGCACACCAGTGGTCTCTGACCGTAGTGCCGGCGTAGTACGAGAGCACCATTAAGACCAAGAGAGTAAGCGATCCCACTGCTGCCAAGAGGCTTGATATCGTAAAGGACACCATCGTATACGAGCTTTCCGACCTTTACGGACTCGGAGTCGCTGCTGCCTTGGATTCCGCTTATACCTCGGGCTCCGTAAGCACCGCTTCCAAGGCGAACATCAAAAAAATCAATCAGGCAATCTCCGATCTTTTAGGAGATTTCGCCGGTTAAAAACACAATAATTAAACGGCATGCCCGGGAGGGAAAGTCCCTGTTTAAAGGCATGCCGTTTTTTATCGTTCATTTGTTTTTTTGTCAGACAGTCTCTTTTGTTTTTTGTCAGACACTTCTTTTTCGGTTGACATTATTCGGCTTTTGATATATAATATATATAACTGTATTCACTTTTATGGAGGCACATAAAATGAGGAAAAACTTAAGGATAGGTGTTTTCGGCTGCTGGCGCGGAAACGCTTACATCAAATCTCTGTACGCCGGTAAAGTAGAAGGCTTCAGAATTACAGCACTCTGCGACAAGAAGGAATCCCGTCTTAAAAAGGCCGCCGAGCTTTGTCCGGAAGGCCGCTATGCTCCCAAGCTTTTCACCGATGCCGAGGAGTTCTTTGATTCAAAGCTTTTCGATGCCGTACTGCTCTGCAATTACTTCAACGAGCATGCGAAATACGCTATAATGGCTCTTGAAAGAAACATTCACGTTTTTTCCGAGACGATGGCCGCGTCTACGTTGGCCGATGCGGTCGCTCTCTGCCGCGCCGCGGAAAAGAGCAAGGCAATTTATATGCTCGGCGAAAACTATCCCTACAGCCGCGGAAATCTCGAGCTCAAGAGACTGTATGACGGCGGCACGCTCGGAAAGCTCGTTTTTGCCGAAGGCGAATATGTGCATCCGATGGGCCCCAAGGACACTTATAAATACAATAACCCTACGGATAACGGATTCTATCACTGGAGAAGATTCGTTCCCGCAACATATTACAGCTCACATGCCCTGGCTCCTCTGATCTATATGACGGGGGAAATGCCCAAGAGAGTCGTTGCCATGGCAGCTCAGGATTCGGAAGAGCACATAAAGAACGCACATAAGTTCAGAACCGATGCCGCCGGTGTTATGCTCATTACCACAAGCGGCGGAGCGGTAATCCGCGTAAACGGCTCCACCAACATTGCTCCTCACGGCAACTGGTACCGTCTCGGCTGCGTCAAGGGCGGAGCCGAAACAATCAGAGGCGATCAGGCCTCCGTAAGACTCTGCTACAATTCCTGGTCTGTTCCCGAGGGATCAGAGGAATCAAAGACATACAAGCCCGAGTGGCCTTCTGACGCCGAAAACGCCGAGGCCTGCGGTCACGGAGGAGGAGACTACTGGGTAGTCAGATACTTCGTTGAGGCCTGCAAGGGCCTGAGACGCCCCTTCCCCGATGTTTACGAGGCAACCGCAATGTCCGCAGTAGCAATCCTCGGCTGGAGATCCATCCTTAACGGAAATATCCCCTACGATATTCCGGACTTCCGCAGAGAAGAGGACAAACTGAAATACGAGCAGGACCGCCAGAATCCCTTCCCGAGCGAGAATTGCCCGAACAACATTCCCTATTCCACGGGATATGTTTCTCTTGCAAACGACTTTACCGAAGCCGACAAGCCCGAAGGAAAATGAATTACTGCCTTGGCATAGACATAGGCTCGACAGCCGTCAAGGCCTGCCTCATCCGTACGGGGGACAGTCCCGCGGTTATCGGAAGGGGAAGCGCGGATTATCCTACCTTCCGTGAGGGAGTGATTGCCGAACAGAAGCCCGAGGACTGGAACCGCGCCTCCGCCGAAGCAGTAAGACAGGCCGTGTCAGGACTGTCTCCCGACGAAAAGAAGCGCATATCCGGCATCTGCTTTTCCGCTCAGGGAGGCAGCGTATATGCCGCCGATGCGGATAAAAAGCCTCTGACCGCAGCTTACACCTGGATGGACCGCCGCGCTTCCGCGGAAGCCGAGCTGTTTTCATCGGAATGCGGAGAGGAGAACATCAGAAGGGCCTGCGGCTGGAAGCCGTCGGCCGGAGACGTTGCCTCCAAAATCCGTTGGATTGCCGGAAACAAGCCGGAAATCCGTGAAAAAGCCGCATTTTACTATACAACCGAGGAGTCTGTCACCGGATATATGACGGGCCGCTTTGTCACCGATGCCACCGGCGAGGCCATAACACGCCTCTATGATTACAGGGCGGGGAAGTACCTTGACTCCGCTCTGAATTTTGCCGGAATAAACGCGTCGATGCTGCCTGAGGTCGCTCCCTGCGGCTCGCTTGCGGGCTATCTTCTCCCCGGAGCTGCCGATGATATGAATCTTCCCGCCGGAATACCCGTTTTCGTCGGCGCTCACGATCAGTATTGCGCATCCATCGGAAGCGGCGTCACGGAGCCCGGTCAGCTCATTATAGCCACGGGCACGGCATGGGTGATTTTCGGAGTCTCGGACAAAACCGTGGATGCTCCCCCCTATCCCGCGCCCTGTACACATCCCATACCCGGAAGATTCGGAATGATGACGTCGATGGCAGGCTGCGGAGGCGCAATAGGCGCTTTTGCGGCTCAGAACGGCAGAACGCCCCGCGATCTAGACGATGAAATCATCGCCACAGGAAAAGAAGAAATGCGGAGACGCACAAGGGATCTGTTCGTCTGCCCTCTGCCTCCCGAGCAGTCCATTCCCCACAAAGCATCCGTATGCAGACCGCTTTCCGCCGATTCCGTTCACGGAGTCGCCGATACGGCCCTTGCTGCAATGGAGGCGGTCGCGTTTGAGGCCAGAATAATCACGGAGGCCTTTGAGGCCGCCGGATTCCCCCGCGGCGACGAGCTCGTAATGTCCGGAGGAGCTTCAAAGAGCCCGCTCTGGAGGAGCATAGTGGCTGCCGTAATGCCCGAAAAACAGCTGTTCAGACTTACCGAGGCAGACGCTCCGGCTCTGGGAGCGGCACTGCTCGCATCGGTCAGTGCAGGTCTTTGCGCCTCTCTCAGGGAAGCCTCCTCGTTCTTTACGGGCAGAATACCGATTGCCCGCGATCCGGAAGCAGCGAAATACTATGCCGAGCGCTTCGTGGCCTACAGACAATTTGCACTGGAATAATTAATTAAAATAATACGGAGTCATATCATGGAAAAAATCAAAATAGGTTTTCTCCCCCTGTACATAAAGCTTTACGACGACTGCGGAAGCGGAGCCAAGGCCCGTCCGAGACTCGAGCCCTTTGCCGAAAAGCTTGCCGGACAGCTCGGTGGGCGCGGCTTTGACGTAATGCTTTCACCCTTCTGCCGCATTAAATCCGAATTCGACAAGGCCGTTGCCGATTTTGAGGCTGCGGGCTGCAGAGCCATCGTTACCTGGCATGCCGCCTATTCGCCCTCGCTTGAGAGCATTTCCGCCCTTGCCGGAACCGGGCTCCCCATCGTCGTTCTTGACACCACCGAAACCTATGCCTTCGGCCCCGACCAGGATCCCGGAGAGATAAGCTACTGCCACGGTATTCACGGCGTTATGGACATGTGCTCCATGCTCCACAGACACGGCAAGGCCTTCGCCATCGCTGCCGGACATATAGAACACTCGGACGTCATCGATCGCGCCACAGGCCTTCTCAGAGCCGCTGTGGCGGCATCGTCTCTCGAGGGCAGCCGCACGGGCTCCATCGGCGGAAGCTTTGACGGAATGGGCGACTTCCTTGTTTCCGACGACGAAATGAAGTCCCGCTTCGGCGTGGATGTAATCTATCCCGCCGACGGAGAGCTGGCAGGCTATAAGGAGCTCGTTAAGGACAGCGATATCGCCGCCGAAATGAATAAGATAAGAACCGAGTGCGAGCCTATTTCCGAGGTCACCGACGAGTGTCTTATGCGCACCGTAAGAAACGATCTTGCCGTAAGACGCTGGATAGAGGAAAAGGGACTCGACGCCTTCACCGCCAACTTCAGAGAAATCGGCAACGGAACCGGGCTTGACATCATGCCCTTTATGGAGGCCTGCGACGCCATGGCGCGCGGAACCGGATACGCCGGAGAGGGAGACGTTCTTACGGCATCTCTTGTCGGCGCTCTTCTCAAGGGCTACCCCGAGACCGCGTTCATTGAGATCTTCTGCCCCGACTGGAAGGGCGGAACACTCATGCTCTCTCATATGGGCGAGTACAATCCGAATCTCACAGAGGGCAAGCGCACCATGCTCGAGATGAATTTCATCTACGGCGGCGCAAAGAACCCCGTTGTAAGCTACGGCTGCTACAAGAGCGGCGACGCCGTATTCATCAACCTCTTCCGGACCAAGGCCGAGGGCTTCAAGCTCTTTATTTCCCCCGTTAAGATGGAGGCTCCTGCAGAAGGAACCGACAATTTCCCCAACAAGGTACGCGGCTGGATGCGTCCCTGCATGCCCGTGGCAGATTTCCTTGAGGCACTGAGCTTTGAAGGCGCAACACACCACAGCGCGCTCGTATACGGCGCAAGAGTCGCCGAAATCGAGTATTTCGCAAAGCTTTTGGGTCTTCCCTTCGTAACAGTTAAATAATACGTGCATTATCCGGCAGGTCCGCAAAGCAAGGCGTTCTGCGGACCTGCCGGGGCTCCGAATCCGATGTGCTTTACATGAAATCAGGCACCGGTTCGTTTTTTCGCAGCACAGGCCTGCTTTTTCAGGCATAAAGAAAGGAAAGCCGAAGTGTCAGAGAACGCAATAAAAAGAAGCGGAGGCTTCGGAAGGTTCTTCAGAAAACGTACGGACATTGATATGACCGTGGGATCCATCCCCGGTAACCTTATAAGATTTGCAATTCCCCTGTTCCTGGGAGCTCTGTTCCAGCAGCTTTACAACATGGTCGATACGTGGGTTATCGGCCAGACCGGTGACAATGCGGCCTATGCCGCCGTCGGCAATATGGGACCGATTACCAATATTCTCGTAGGCTTTTTCATGGGTCTGTCTACGGGGGCAAGCGTGGTCATCGCTCAGTATTACGGAGCAAAAGACAACGAAAAGGTGTCAAAATCGGTTCACACGTCTGTGATGCTGACGCTGGTCCTTTCCGCGGTGTTCACCGTAGTGGGACTCGTTTCGGCGCCGCTGATTCTGAAGCTCATGCTTCATGTAGGCCCGGATTCCGCGGACTCGGGAGTGTACCCCGCGGCAAAGACTTATCTTATGATATACTTCGGAGGAATCGCCGCCCAGCTGATATACAATATGTCGGCCGGAATTCTGAGGGCGATAGGCGACTCCGACAGGCCGTTTTATTTTCTCATTGTATCCGCGGTAACCAACGTAATCTTGGATCTGCTCTTTGTATATAAGGGCGGGATGGGAGTGGCCGGAGTGGCTCTCGCGACGGTAATCTCTCAGATTGTTACCGCCGTGCTTTCGGTTTATGTGCTGCTTACTACGCCGTCCTGCGTAAGAGTGAATCTTCGGAAGATCGCCATCGACGGTGACTGCATGAAAAAAATCCTGAAAATAGGTCTTCCCACAGGCATTCAGACAGCACTGACATCGTTCTCGAACGTATTCGTTCAGTCCTATATATCCGGAACCGACGGAGCCGCATCGATCGCAATGCTGCCCCGCGAGACCGTTCAGGAAATCAATATGTCCGCATGGACAACATACTCGAAGATCGATAACATACTCTTCCTGCCGATGACATCGATGTCTATGGCCCTTACAACCTTTGTGGGACAGAATCTCGGTGTCGGCAATGTCGAAAGAGCAAAGAAGAGCGTACGCATCGGCTGGGCAATTATCACGGTTGCCGTCATTGCGTGTATGGTGCCGCTGTTCATTTTTACGCGCGGCATTGCGTCATTCTTCAAAAACGATCCCAATGTGCTTGACGCAGCCGTCATGCTGCTTAAAACGCTGACTCCGTTCTACCTCTTCTGCTGCGTAAATCAGACGCTTCTCGGAACCATGAGAGGGGCGGGGAACAGCACTGCGCCCATGATCATCATGCTTTCGTGCTTTGTCGGCGCAAGACAGCTTTATCTTTTCGTTATGACGACATTTATCTCGAACGCTCTGCTTCCGGTCGGCCTCAGCTACCCGTTCGGCTGGTTCTGCTGCGCATCGGCAATGTTTGTCTATTATAAGTTCTTCTTTGACTTTACAAAGCACAGGGTTACCGGCGATAAGGAAAAACGCCGATGACGAAAAACAGAAAATAATAAAAGATAAAATATAAGAAAGAGAACAACTATGGAAAACACACCCATCTGCTCCAGATTTGCCCCGTCGCCGACGGGATACATGCACATCGGAAATCTGCGCACGGCTCTCTATGCCTATCTTCTTTCGAGATCGACAGGCGGAAAGTTCATCGTCAGAATCGAGGATACCGACCGCGAGAGACTCGTTGAGGGCGCCGTAGACGTAATACTCGGCACACTTAAGGTGACAGGCCTTGATTACGATGAGGGCCCCGTCGTAGGAGGTCCCAACGGTCCCTACACTCAGAGCGAAAGAAAGCCGATATACAGGGAGTATGCCGAGAAGCTCGTTTCTCTCGGACATGCTTATTACTGCTTCTGCACTCCCGAAAGACTCGCCGAGCTTCATGAGGAGAACGAAAACGGCGGATATGACAGACACTGCCGCAATCTTCCCGCCGATGTCGTAAAGGCCAACCTTGAGGCCGGAATCCCCTACGTTATCAGGCAGAAGATCCCGCTTGAGGGCACAACCTCCTATACCGACGAGGTCTTCGGCGAGATTTCCATGGAAAACAAGGAAATGCAGGACCAGATTCTTCTCAAGGCAGACGGCTATCCCACATATAATTTCGCGCATGTCGTAGATGACTACCTCATGGGAGTCACCCATGTCGTGAGAGGCAGCGAATATCTCACATCTACACCGAAATATGTCCTTCTTTACGATGCTTTCGGCTGGGAAAGACCCCATTACTGCCACCTGCCCCTTCTCATGGGCAAGGATGCCGACGGTAAGATTTCCAAGCTTTCCAAGCGCCACGGAGCAGTATCCTTCCAGGATCTCGTAAAGAACGGATATCTCCCGGAGGCTATCGTAAACTACATAGCGCTTCTCGGCTGGTGCCCCAAGAACACCAATCAGGAAATCTTCTCACTTGAGGAGCTCAAGGGTCTTTTCGGCATCGAGGGCATCAACAAATCCCCCGCCGTATTCGATTACGAGAAGCTTCGCTGGTTCAACTCCGAGTACATCAAGGCTCTCCCTGATGACAGATACAATGCGCTTGCCGTACCTGCTCTGAAAAAGGTATGCGGAGACAATGTGGATGTGTACAAGCTTGCGGAGCTTCTTCATTCGAGACTTGCCTGCTTCGGTGACATTCCCGAGACCGTAAGATTCATAAACGAGAGACTTCCGATGGAGGATCCCGCGTCTCTTTACGCAAACAAGAAGAACAAGACCACCGCAGAGAGCTGCAAGGCTGTTCTGAACGACGTTCTTCCCATGCTCGAGCTTACGGAGGCCTGGGATAACGATTCGCTCTTCGAGCTTCTCAAGGGCTATGCCGAGGGCATCGGAATCAAGGCCGGAGCCGTTATGTGGGCAGTGAGAATCGCCGTCGCAAGACAGGCCGTTACCCCCGGCGGAGCAACCGAGCTCATGACTGTCCTCGGAAAGAACGAGACCGTCCAAAGAATAAAGCTGGCAATAAGCGAGCTTTGAGTAATAAAAAACACCCCTTCCGGGGTGTTTTTTATTACATTTTCTTGCGTTTCATATTGTCTTTTTCCTGAAGCAGGGAATTGATGGATGAAACGGGAGCCCTGGCCTTTTCGGGAGCGGGAGAGCTTTCCTTTTTTCCGCTGCCGGCCTTTTTCTTCTTTTCCGGAGCGCTGCCGTAACTCTCCGTCTTTTCTTTGCCGGAGGCTTCTTTCCCGGGTGCGGACGGCGCCGCAGGCGCGGCTGCGGAGGCCGCTGAGGCATTTGCGGTCACAGAGGTATTATCGGCCTCCGCAGCTGCTTGCGCGGCCGCAGCGGCCCTCCGGGCGGCTGCGGCTGCCCTGCGGCGCCGAATCAACCCGGCAACATCCGGATTCAGACGTCTGAGGGCAATATCCAGCATGATGAGGCACAGCGCGGCAATGAGCAGCGGAACCGTGAGAGAGCGGTGCTTTTCGCTGACGGACAGCGGAGTCTTCAGAATGTCGCGTATGTCTGTCCAGGCAGAGCTGCCTCCGGTCTGTTCGCAGGTGGCTGCCACATATCCCATGTCCTTTGAGAACATGTCGTACTCGTCGCTGTATTTTACGGAGAGAGCGCCCTCGCGGTTCATAACGGGAGTGCCGTCCGCATAGGTCTGATTAACAACGGCAACATAGCTGCCTTCGTCGGTAAGAAAGAATGTTCCCTGATAGGTGCCGATGCCTGACGGCACAAGAACCACGGTCTCCTCTTTTCCCGAAGGGGACAGAACCGTCGCGACAGTCTTTATTTCCGTATCGGTTTCGGCGGAGTCCGGTGAAACCGCCGTAATAATGCCCTTGTCGCCCTCACGGGTTATTATTACCTGTCCGTTGTCCGATGTGTCCGTTGAGGGCAGTACACGTGACAGCATATTGCGTATAAGCTGCAGTCCGTCTTCGGATTTCAGAAGGGAGGATGACCACTTTCCGTTGAGATCCGATGCAAACGCGACCGCTCTTCCGAGACCGTACTGCCATTCGGTGAGCACGGGCTTGTCGTCGGGCGTTTTCAGCACCGTGTAAGCCATTCCCTTGGAATCCGTGAGCATATAGCCGTGGAGCGCGGGGATCGATTTTACGCCATCAAGAACCGGCGACGCATCCTTGGCCTCCGGAACAAAGGTCTCATTGTTTATATAACCCTGCGCAACGGCCTTGAAGGTTTCCTCGAGGATTATGTTCGGAAGGTCCTTGGTATCTGAGGCGACGGAAACGTTGCCGCCCGTAGCCTGGGCCAGGTGATTCAGAAAATTCGTATCGATGCTGTCTCCCACGCCTATTCCGGTTACCGTTATCCCTGAGTCCTTGAATTTCTGGCCGATGCCGGTATTGTACACCATGTAGTCGTCCGCGGGAAATCCGTCCGTAAGGAGAATAACGTTCTTTATTCTGGAGCCGCTCTCGTTCAGCGCCTTAAGCGCCTCGTTCAGAGCGGAATACACCATGGTCCCGCCCTCGACCTTTATGCCCGCTATTTTTTTCTGAACCGATTCCTTTTCCGTTCCGGGAACCAGCGGAGAAATCCACACGGCATCGTCCGAAAACGCGATTACGCCTATCTTGTCTCTCGGCTTTATTATTTCCGCGGCTTTGATGGCGCCCTGCTTGGCGAGCTCGAGAGGTCCGCCGTCCATACTGCCCGAATTGTCTATCAGCAGCATCATGGCTACGTCGTTGAGCTCGTATTCGTCTTTTACGTACATGTCCACGGGCAGCGCGGCCTCAAGTTTGGTATCCGCCCAGCCGCCAAGTACATATGTAGAGGAACCGCCGGTGAAGAGAAGACCGCGTCCCAGCTGCCTTACGTAAACCTCTATGAGGCTGTCAAAGCCCTCCGGGAGGGAGCTCTTTGATACGTTCATCATTACAACGGCCTCGTATTTTCTGAGGTCGGCGATGGTTGAAGGAGCCGAATCCGGCGGAATCACCTCGAGCAGCGCGGAATCGCCTATGATTCCGGGCAGCTCGTGAGCGTCGCTTCCGGTGCCGTCGATGACGAGCACTTTGGGCTTGCCGAGAACGTTTATGAACGTATATATTCTGTTGTTTTTCGTCATCGCGTCGTTCACCGACGATATCTCCGCGGTGTAGGACGTAATACCCGTCGAGTCAGCCGTTTCCCTGAAAACGAAGCGGTTGGTACCGGGTCTCAGGTCAACCTCCGTGCCGCGGGTTTCGAATCCCTCGTTTTTCAGCGTAAGCACGGCTTTTGCCGCGGAAGCGCTTTCCACTGTGACGACGACGTTGAAGCTCTCGCCTGCATACAGTACATCCGGGACCGATATATCCGTAAGCTGTATTTCGCCCTCGGCGGTTCCCGTCTCGGTAACGATGGCGTCCAGACGGATTTTCTGAGCAGCGAGGGCGGCCGCGGCGCTCTTTACTCTGCCTATGTTTTCTTTTCCGTCCGTAAGAAGAATTATGCGCTTTGCGCTGCCGGAGGGCATAAGCGCCGCGGCTTTTATCAGCGCGGAATAAATATCGGTATAATTGCCGGCGGGAATTGTGCCGAAGTCGGAAAACTCGGGGCTTAGCGAAAGAGGAAGCTCAAGATTCGAATTGTATCCGAAGGTGACAAGTCCGAGCTCCGTGTCGGGAGTCAGGCTCTTTACGGCGGTTTTTACGTATTCGGCATATGCCTCGCGGTGTCCTTTTGCCGAATCCGAAAGGTCCGCCACTATCATAACGGATTTTTTATCGGACACTGAGTTCACCGCGATGCCGGCAATCGATGCGGCTATGAGCAGAACGGCGGTGCATCTCAGTGCAAGCGCCGCGAGCTTTGCTGAGGTCGGCCTGCGTTTTTTCATTGCCCGGACCGCGGGGAACAGCGTCAGCGCCAGTACGGGAATTGCGAACAGCAGGAGAAAAGGATGTTCAAAGCTTATTCTCACGGTAATACACCCACCATTCGAGAGTCAGCAGCAGCAGAACGGCTGCCGCGAAATAAGGCCACAGCTCTATTCTGCCTCTGCGGTCGTTTTTTTCTGTCTGAGCGTTGCCTTCAAGGATTCCGGCACCCTCCATCGCGGATTCTCCGGAGGGCAGCTTGGAGATTACGTAGCCCGAAACCACGCTGCGCTTTGTTCCGTCGGCGTCCTTCCGCTCAAGCGTCTGGTTGATTCTGTATACTCCGGGGGAGGAGAGCAGAACCGTGTCGTCCGCGTCGGTTATATGGAGCGGGAGCTTTTCTCCTCCGGGACAGATAACCTCCGTGGAAACGGAATACGCGAGACGCTTCACCGTGAGGTTATAGCCGATCTCATATACGCCGTCGCCCTCGGTCATTACGGGAAGCGAATATGATACCATGTTCTGGATAAGTATGGGGAATTCCTTGAGAAGCGGAAGGTTGGAATCGTGAATGTCAAAGGCTATCGTGACAAGCGCGCGGTCTCCGTCCTTTTTTGCGAGCACTGTGGGATATTTTCCGCACAGGAAGGCATTTTCCCAGCCCTCAGACGACAGAATCTCCCTGAATCTTGCTATCATCACCGATGACAGATTCATGTATTCTCCGAGCTCCCGGCACAGCGGAGACGATGCCGGGGACAGCACCGTTCCCTTAATGGAGCTGCCGAAGACGATGCCGGGAGGCGCCTCCTCGGGGCCTATGAACCAGCACGGAACCGATTCCGGCAGCACCGACGGGACATAGCCGTCGAAGATGCAGAGATCGTAACCGTTTCCGCCGTCGGCATTGTAGTTTTCGGGTGTTGCCTTGTAAATGTCAAAGGCCGTTACCGCAGAAATAACCTTTTCGAGGAAAAAGCCGCTCTCGGATACTATGAGAACACGCTTGCCGTCATCGGCGCCGACGGAAGCGCTGAGGCTGTTGTCAGCGTCCAGAATATCGTCCCCGGCTATCCTTACGGTTATAAGCGATGCTCCCGCCGGAATATCCTTCCAGTACACGGGCAGAGGCGATTCCTTTTCGAGAGTTACCTTTCTCGCATCGGTAAGGACGCCGTCGCAGAGCAGCTCAAGAGTTACGTTCTTTTCTTCTCCGAAGCTCTCGGCAACCGAGAGAGCCATGTTTCCGGAAACTGATACGGAGAGGATCGCCGCGTTTTTACGGCTTTTCGAGACGTTTACGACAGTGGGGCCGTTCTCTCCGGTGAGCAGCTCGGAATCCGTATACACTATGATTTCGCAGGACTCCATGCCGTCGCTCATGCTTTCGGCAAGCAGTACCGCATTCTGAATATCCGAAGATGAAAAACCGCATTCGAGCTTTTCAAGGGCCCGTTTGACCTCATATTTGGAATCCGCACGTGAAATTACCGGAGATACCGTGCTTCCGGCCGTTATAACCGTCAGCCTCTGATTGCTTCTCATTCCGTCGGCGATGTCGGATACCTCCTCCAGCGCGCGGTCAAAGCGTGTTTTTCCGTCGCTTCCGTCCTTCGCCTGCATGCTTCCGGAGGAATCCACGATAACGATGATTTCGTCAGACACAGAGCTTGAACTGAAGGCAGGTCTCGCAAGAGCCAGAACCGTAAGGATTACCGTGCAGAGCTGAATGAAGAAGAGAAGGTTCTTTTTAAGCTTCTGCCAGGGTGTCGATGCCTCCATGAGCGTCTGCGTTTTCTTCCACAGCAGGAGCGACGGCACAGTCAGTGTTTTATGCTTCTGTTTTAAAATATACAGCGCAACAAGCGCGGGGACGGCAAGAAGACCCAGAAGTCCCCAGGGGTTGAGAAATTCCATATCCTGTCACGCTCCTTTCGTTCTGCCGCTTCTCCGCGGCGGATTATTGAATGATTCCGGCTCTGAAGCCGCGGCTCGGAAGAATGGCCGCTATATCCTCGTCGGATCTTACGGACAGCAGAAAAACTCCTCGCTTCATGCAGTATTCCTCGAGTTCTTTTCTGTAAGCATCAAGCGCCTGTCTGTAAAAAGCCAGAGAGCTTGTCCCGGCGGTAAGTTCGCAGAAGGCTCCGTTTTCGCTGTCCGTTAGCCTTAACTGCCCTTCGAGCTCGGGGGCAGTCTCCCCGGGGGAGAGAATATGCACGACAACTACCTGCTCGTGCATGTAAAGAAGATAGTCTATTGCGTCCTTATAGCCCTTTTCCGACATCAGGTCGGAGAAAATGACCGTGATTCCGTCTCCGGGTCTTATATCCCTGACGCTTTTCACCGATGCCGCAAGGTCGGTTTCGCCTTCCGGTGTCAGCGCTTCAAGCTGCTCGAGAAGCCTGCAAACGGCCGGCATCGAGCCCACGCTGCCGCCCACGGAGACCGAGCCTCCGCCGGACAGCGACATAACGGATACCCTGTCCTGGGATCTGACGGACATATAAGCAAAGGCGGCGCAGAGCCTCATCGCGGCAAAGTGCTTTGTGGGCTCTCCGAAGTTCATCGATGCGGACGTGTCCGCAAGCAGGTGAACGGACAGCTGTCTTTCGTCGAGAAAGAGCTTTATGAAGAATTTCCCGAACCGTCCGTACGCATTCCAGTCTATGCGCCTGAAATCGTCTCCCTGGTTGTATTCCCTGAAATTGTAAAACTCCACGGTGCTTCCGCGCGCATTCGAGCGCCTTCCGCCTCCGTACGACGTCGTAACCGGGGATGCGAACCGCACCGACAGGTTTTCGAGCCTCTTCATAAAGGCTTCGTCAAAAATCCTTTCAGCCATTTTCCGCGAGAATCATGCCGATGACGTCATCGGGCGAGAGACCTGCGGTAACAGCCTCAAAGTTCAGAGCGATTCTGTGACGAAGCACGGGGTACGCGAGCGATTTTATGTCGTTTACCGATGCGTTGTATCTTCCGCTCATGAGCGCGAGCACCTTTGCGCCCGAAATCAGGGCCTGAGCCGCTCTGGGGGAGGCTCCGAAGCGGAGGTATTTCTTCGCCGACGGTGCTCCGTAGCCGAGCTCCGGATGGGTGCTGCCGATAAGTGCCGCGGCGTAATCCAGAACCGTCTCGGATACGGGGATTTCCCTCGCCACGTCGCGCATTTCGAGAATGTCGGAACGGTTGACCTTCTTCTCGGCTACGGCATCGACCTTCTTCTGTGTCATAACGATGATGTCCTTAAGATCCGCGTTTGACGGGAAGGGAACAACCACCTTGAACATGAAACGGTCCATCTGAGCCTCGGGAAGGGGATAGGTACCCTCCTGCTCCACGGGGTTCTGAGTGGCAAGCACGAAGAAGGGCTCGTCGAGCCTGTAGGATTCGCCGGCTACGGTTACGGTGTGCTCCTGCATTGCCTCGAGCAGCGCGGACTGTGTCTTGGGCGTTGGTCTGTTGATTTCGTCGGCGAGGTGGTGGCTGCAGAAG
>JAKSPQ010000035.1 GCA_024404665.1 Clostridia bacterium | reverse complement strand
CTTCATAGCCCTTCCCTCCGTGTCGTTTATTGCCGTATTTGTTGGTGATTCGGCTTCTGTGTCCCGGGCTTCTGTGTCGGCAGCGGAGATTTCCTCCGTATCCGGCGAAAGCGAAACGGGAGCGCTTGTGTCCGTGGCTTCCGGGGACTGCAGTCCTGCGCAGCCGGAAAGCGCCGCAGCGGAAAGCAGGACAAGAGCAAACAGCTTTCTGATTTTTTTGATATTATTCATTAGTTTTCGCCTTTTATTTTTTAATGATTACCGCAGGCACCGATGCGGAAGACGGTGCGGAAAGGATCGTAATAAAATGGGTATTAAAACCGTAAAATTCGGCGGCTCGTCTCTCTGCGACGCCGACCATTTCAGAATGGTAGCCGACATTATAAAGTCGGATCCCGAGAGAAGATATGTTGTGCCGTCGGCTCCCGGCAAAAGAAGCAAGGACGACATCAAGGTCACCGATATGCTCTATGAGTGCTACAAATTTGCCCGTGAGAGAATGACCAGGGAATTTGACGCCACTTATGAGAAAATTTGCGACAGATATAACGGAATAATCAGCGGACTCGGCCTCAATTTCGATATTTCCGGAGAACTGGAATATATCAAGCAGGCAATACTCATGCGCGCCGGACGCGACTTCGCCGCCAGCCGCGGAGAGTATCTCAACAGCCTTATCCTTGCGAAATATCTCGGATACGATTTCATCGATGCCGAAAACGTCATCTTCTTCAAGGAGGGCGGAAACATCGATATGGAGCTTACCGAGAGTGCGCTGTCGTATGAGCTCAAGAAGCACGAGAGAGCCGTCATCCCCGGCTTCTACGGAAAGATGCCCAACGATACCGTAAAGACCTTCTCGAGAGGAGGCTCCGATATCACTGGCTCCATAGTCGCTCTGGCTTCGGGCTCCGATCTTTACGAGAACTGGACCGATGTTTCGGGTGTTCTTATGGCGGACCCCAGAATAGTCGAAAATCCCTGCGTAATCGAAAAAATCACATACAGAGAGCTCAGAGAGCTTTCATACATGGGTGCGTCCGTTCTTCATGAGGACGCAACCTTCCCCGTAAGAAACGCCGGCATTCCGATCAACGTAAGAAATACTCTTAGGCCGGAAGATCCCGGAACAATGATAGTAAAATCCGCCAAGGGCTATGATAAGAAGCACATTATCACCGGTATTGCCGGAAAGAAGGGCTTCTCCGTCATAACCATCGAATCCGATATGATGAACTCGGAGGTAGGCTTCGGACGCAAGGTCCTCGAGATATTTGAGGAATTCGGACTGTCCTTTGAGCATCTCCCCTCCGGCATCGATACCATGAGCGTTATTCTTGCCACCTCCGAAATCGAGGGAAGAGAAGACAGACTGCTGAGAGCGCTCAAGCACAGCGTTCACCCGGACAGCATCACGGTCGAAAAGGGACTGGCTCTCATCGCCGTCGTAGGACGCGGAATGGTCAAGTCCAAGGGGACTGCCGCCAGAGTATTCAAGGCCTGCACCGAGGCCGACGTAAACATCAGAATGATTGACCAGGGCTCCTGCGAGCTCAATATCATTCTCGGTGTAAACGAGGCCGATTTCGAGGCAGCCGTAGGCGCCATTTACGGAGAATTCGTTCACTGACACAGCGCGTCCGCAAGGAATCGCTGCGATATGTTCCCGGGGTATCCGGTCTTTATGGATGCCCCGGAAACCGGAGTCAATCCATCTTTTCGCTGAGCTGTTTGCCGCCGAGAAGGTGGAAATGAATATGCTTTACGGACTGGCAGGCATCGGCACCGCAGTTATTTACTATACGGTAACCGTTCTTCAGACCCTCGGCAGCCGCTACGGCGGGAACTGCCTCAAATACGGCGGCTACGGCCTCGGAATTCGAGGCTGTGATTTCATCGGCACAGGCTATGTGAGCTCTGGGTACGATGAGAACATGAACCGGGGCCTGGGGATTGATATCGCGGAAGGCGAATACCTTTTCGTTTTCGAACACCTTTGCCGAAGGGATTTCACCCGCGATGATTTTGCAGAATAAGCAATCCATTGTTATGCTTTCCTTTCTCTTATGCAGCCCCGCGTTTCGCTCCGTAAGGCACGTAACGCATAAGGAGCGAGCCGTTCTCTGAGCATGGGATAAGCAATGACTCCGGAACGTTATTTGGGGGCCGATTATTATTTGCCTTAATTATATCATTTTCGGATGGATTATTCAAGATGCATAATTATAAATTATTCGATATTCACACACATATCTGGCCGGACAGGCTTGCTCCTGCCGCCTGCAGAAATCTCGGAGCCTTCTATAATTTCCCCATTGAGGGAGAGGGAACGGTCAGCGATCTCACCGAGAGCTCTCTGAAAAACGGTGTATCGGGAGTACTTATGCTGAGCGTTGCCACAAACGCAAAGCAGGTTCCCGCGGTCAACGCGGGCGCCGCTGCGGCCGTCGATGCAATGAGGGAGGCGGGGCTTAATGCCTATGCCTTTGCGGGCTTTCATCAGGATTGCGTAAACGCCGATGAAATCGTTGAAAATGCGGTTTCTCTCGGATTATCCGGCTTCAAGCTTCACCCCGACATCCAGGGCGCCGATATCGACGACGAGCGCTTCTTTCCGCTTTACCGTGAGTGCGAGAGCAGAGGACTGCCCCTGTATTTTCACATGGGCGACTGCAGACCGCAGTACCGTTTTTCGGAAATCCGCAGGCTTATAAGAATCAAGGAGAAATTCCCGGCGCTTGTGACCGTTGCGGCGCACCTTGGCAGCTACACGGCCTGGGAGGACTCGTATATGCTTAAGGACATCCCGAACACGCTGTACGACACCTCAAGCGCCCTGTGGGCCATGTCCGCCGGGCGGGCGGGGGAGCTCATTCACATGCTCGGCGTGAGCAGATGCATGTTCGGAACGGATTACCCCGTAAAAACCGCAGATACCGAAATCGCGCTCTTTGAAGCACTGGAGCTTACGGACGAGGAGCGCCGCAGGATTGCCTATGACAATGCGGCGGCATTCCTGAAGTTCTGAACCTCCCGTTTCCAGGCGGCTTCTGTGCCGCCTGAATTCCGAACCCAATTTTTATTATAAAGGAGAAAAAATCATGGATTTCCTTAAGAAATTCTGGCCCCATCCCTTTAAGCTTGAGAAGAAGGTTGTAAAGCCCTTCGTAATCATGCTCATTATCTACGTTGCCGTAACTGTTGCGGCAAGCATCATTTCCGGTGTTCTTTCCTTTGTACCGGTACTCGGCTGGATTCTTTCCATCGTTTCCTGGCTTGTAGACCTCTACTGCACCGCCGGCATCGTCTTCAGCATTCTGAAGTTCGTAGGCGTATTCAAGGACTGATTACCCGCATACAAAAACGTCCGAAACGGTTTTTCCGTTCCGGACGTTTTTGTATGCTTACAGGGTATTCGTAAGCCGGAATCACGCGGGATCCTTGGGAGCTGTTTCCTGAAGGTCGAATTCCGTGGTAACGAGCTTTGTGACAAGCGGCTTTGATCCGCTTATATCCACATATGCGGTCATTGCGAAATACTCCGTGTCGGGATATGTTTCGCCGGTCAGAGTGTTCTTTCCGTTCATATTGCAATTCAGCGTAATCCTGCATTTGAACAGCGTTCTGCCCTCGTTCAGCCATTCGTAATATGACGTTTCGATTTCAGAGAAATCCATGGAGGAAACCTTGTAGTCCGCCCAGTTGCGGTAGCTTGAGGTTACATACGAGTAGCTGTCGGTTCCGGATTTGAAATACACCTTGGTGGCGTCACGGAGTGCCTGAGTAGTGGGATAATAGATAAATTTGTTGTACTGCTTTGACATTTCCACAATCCAGGGCTCATATTCGGTTCTGATGCTCTCGGATATTTCAAGGCGCTTTCTCTCTTCTTCCTCGAGGCGCTTCTTTTCCTCTTCCTCTTTACGGCGCTTTTCCTCTTCAAGGCGGAGAATTTCGGCATTGTATTTTTCGGCATAATCGGTTCTGAGCGCAAGCTCGGAGCTGTATGAGCCGGATACGGCATCGTATACAAGCTCGTATTTCTTTCCGTCGCGCGAAAAAACCGCAACCTCGGGCTTTGAGTAGAGACCGTTTATGACATAGTTGACCATGGTGCGAGCGGCTTTGTCGTCCTTGGGGAAATATTCTGTTTCCGAAAGGACAACGTCGTCCCCGCGGATGCAGCTCTTGTCGGCCGGAATACCGTTGATTTCAACTCGGGCATTCTTGGGTGCGAAAACGGATGTGCCGAAGGTGGGCTTTATGTTAACCGCGATGCTTCCGAGAACGGGGTATTTTAGCTTCAGAAGATGCGTTTCTTCGGTACCGGTTCCCACGGTGAAATAGCCGAAGGTTATATCGTTTACCGCGACGGCATACATTCTGACGCTTGAATCCGGGGAAATAACCTCCTGATATGAGAGGGCTCCGCTTCCGAGAATTCCGGCAAAATAATTGTATGCATCGCTTTTCTTTTCGAATACCGATATGTCTGCGGAGCCGTATTCTACGATTTTCTCCGCGTCGGCGGTGAGAAAGTAATCGTTGAATATTTCTTCGGCCTTGTATTTCGGCTGAACGGATTCATATTCCTTAAGAGCCATGTTTACGACCGAAAGCACAATCATCCAGAGCATGAGGATGACGAGCACCGCTATAAGCCATACGAGAACGAATCTCGCGCGGCTCTTGCGGTCCCGTACCTGCGGGTCATTCGGCTGTCTTCGTGTCTTTTTTGTTTCTTCCATCAGCTGTTACCTCCGGGAGCGACGCAGAAGAATGTGGGAATGTGTCTCGGAGGAGTTGCCGCGACATATTTATTTACGAGACCTTTCTTCTGATACTGATCAAGACGGGAGGTATCGTAATTATAAAGGTTGAAATAGTCTCTGTAATACAGCATCGCGGAGGAGCCTCCGTCGAGCATGCCTGCCGTGACCGCTCCGTATTCGTACATGAGCTGGGTCACATCGTTGTAGCTGGCGCCTATGCTGGCCGCCGAGCGTCCGTCGGTGACAAGGAAAATCACGGCGCCGTCGGCTCGCTGACCGATGGCGGTGCGCTGCGCGGGAGAGGATGTGCCTCTGGTCGTAACGTGAACCTTGCCGGCTTCATCGGTGTAAATAAGGCGTCCGGACGATGACGTCGTCATGGGCCTGAAGCAGACGCCGTCCCTTATACCGAGCGCTTCGGCTTTCTCGCGGGTGATGTCTTCACCGACGATGAGCCTGTTGTCTCTGTCAAATGCTATGAATGTCTTCCAGTAATTCTGGTCGTCCCATACGCACTTGCCGCGTGCGAAGGTGAGCCCCTGCGGTGCTCCTCCGTTGCCCTGTCCTCCGGGGTCGGAGAATTCGCCGCCGTTAATCATTGCGACGCAGCCCTCTCTCGCTGCCATCTGGTCAAAGGTGGAGCCGGGAAGATTGCTCTTGAAGTCGCTTGAGGTCCCGAGATATACTCTCGAGGGATCCCTGATTATCAGCATATAGGCTTTGAAATTGCTTCTCGAAACGGTAATGAACTGTATCCCGTCTATGGCGTAGTCCCACTCGTTGTACTGCTCGACAATCTGGGTTTCGCCGTTTTCATTCGTGATGACGGCGGACCCGCCGGGACCCACAAGCACAGTGATTTCATAGGTTTCGCCGTTTTCGCCCGTGATGATCTTATTGATAAACTGTGTTTCTGCTTCTGTAGGCGTATAAACGACGTCGACTGCCTTTTCGGCATCCTCCATTATCGCCTTTACCTCGTCCTTGGAAAGCACGAGATAAGGAACGAATTTTGTGGCGCTGGCCTGCATGCACATACCTATCAGCAAATCCCTCATGGACTCGCTGGGACCGTGCGCAACCGCAAACATCAGTGACCAGAGAAGGAAAAATGCCAACAGAATAACTATGAGAACGGAAACCAGAAAGCGGATTATTACCTTACCGAAACGGAAGCCTCCGCCGTGCATTGGTTCTTTTGTGCTTGAATTGATAGAGTTCTTTCCCATTTTCCTTTGAATAATCTGTACAGGGCTGTTTCTATGCAGCCCGGGTTCTGCCTCGGACATCGCGCAAAAGCAAATGCTTTTCGCGCGATGTCCGAAGCCTGTGTTAATAATACTTTGCTCTCTTCTTCTTGCGGATGAAGAAGAAGACTGCGGTTCCGGCAATTACGGCCAGGATGCCGAGCGAGATGTAATTTGTAATCTCGACTTCGTCTTCTTCAGCCGAGACTTTGAGCTGACTCCAGAGCGAATTCATGAGCTTGTTCGTCTCTGCATCGAGGCCGAGGTAAGCATACTGCTCGTATTTGGCCTTGAAATCGAGTCCTTCGGGGTAGAGAATGTCCATGGCATCCTCGTGGATGTCGGACATATATTCGATGTATTCCTCGTTTTCGATGACGAGGGAGTTCGGGGATGCGTAGCAGAGCATTTCGGCGTTTGCTACAGCGGCCTCCTCGCTCAGCATGTAATTGATGAAGAGATTGCAGAGCTCATAGGTTTCGGCGTCTCTCGTGGGCTTCTTGGTGATGCACATGGCATCGATGAAGTAGTTGACCGCTTCGGGCTGATAGAATGCGAGGTCCTCGTTGTTTTCGTACATGAAGAGGAAGTCTCCGGCGTAATAGGAGGAGATATATGCCTCTCCGCTTTCCATCTTGTTATAGATTTCGTCCATAACGTAGGACTGAACCATGGGCTTCTGCTTTGCGAGCCAGTCAAAGGCCTGCTGCCATACTGCCCTGTCTTTAGAGTTGACATCGAGGTTCTGCGCGTACATTGCTACGCCGAATGCATCGCGGGGGTTATTGTACTGGAGAATCTTTCCGGAGTACTTGGGATTCGTCATCAGATCCCAGCCGGCTTCGACATCGGCTTCGTCGACTTTGGCGGAGTTGTAGATGATTCCGAAGACACCGTAGGTATAGGGAACGGAATAGCACTCATCGGGGTCGTAATAAAGGCCCTTGAGATCATCGTTTATGTACTTGTAGTTCGGAATGAGGGAGAAATCAAGCTTTTCAAGCATGCCCTCGGAGGCCATTTTTGCAATCATGTAATCCGAAGGAATAATGATGTCGTACTCGGTGGCGCCGCTTGAAATCTTGTTGTACATGTCCTCGTTGGAGGAATATGTAGTGTAGTTTACCTTGACCTTCTTGCCGTAGGTTTCCTCATACCATTCCTCAAAGCCCTCGATTACGTCAAAGGAATCGTCGGAGCCGTCGGAGATGTATTCGCCCCAGTTGTAAATATTGAGGGTGAGCTCAGCCGGAGGGGGAGCGAAGATGAAGAGCAGCGTAGAGCCGACGAGAAGCACGGCCGCAACGCAGCCGGCAACGATGGCCGTGACTTTACTGTTCTTTCTGAGCTTTTCCGTGATCGAGGCGGCTGCGGATCTGCTGCCGTCGAAGATGTTGGAAAGGAGAAGAAGAGCAAAAATGACAACGAAGACGATCGAGCAGATCGCATTCATGTCGGGAGTTACTTCGCGCTTCGTCATCGAGTAAATCATAATCGGCAGGGTTTCGAAGGTGTTGCCTATTGTGAAGTTCGAGATGACGAAATCGTCGAGAGAAAGGGTGAAAGCCATGATTGCGCCGGAGATGATGCCGGGGGTGATCATGGGGAATTCAACCTTGAAGAAGGACTGGGCGGGAGTGCAGCCGAGGTCGAGAGCGGCCTCAACAAGGCTCTTGTCCATCTGCTTGAGCTTGGGGAGAACGGAGAGAATTACATACGGAACATTGAACGTGATATGGGCAATCAGCAGCGTTCCGAAGCCCAGCAGGGATTTCTGAAGACCGAAAATAACCTGAATAAAGGCGAAGAGAAGAAGCATTGAAATACCGGTTACGATATCGGGGTTCATCATGGGGATATCGGTCACCGACTGAACGGTTCTCTTTAAAGCCTTTGAACGCATATGGAAGATGCCGTATGCGGCAAGAGTTCCTATGACGGTCGAAATCAGAGCCGAAAGAACGGCTATGAGCAGGGAGTACTTAAGGGCTTCAAAGGCTTTTCCGCTGTTGAAGAGCTCCCTGTACCAGCGGAGCGAAAAGCCCGTGAAGTTTGTCATGCTCTTCGAATCGTTGAACGAGAAGAGAATCATGACCGCGATAGGGAAATAGAGGATTACGTAAATCAGGATCGCGTAGATTTTGGAAATAGCGGAATTTTTGCTTTTTACGCGTGTCATACTATCGCACCTCCCTCATTCTCGCTCTTGTCAAAGCGGTTCATGATTGCGGTAGAGAGAAGGACGATTATCATAAGCACGAGAGACATGGACGCACCTATGTTATATGTCGTCGTATTGCCGAAGGCGGTCTCGATGGCATCGCCGATGAGGAGATACTGACCTCCGCCGAGCTTCTGCGAAATGTAGAAGGTCGAAATCGAGGGAACGAAGACCATCGTTATTCCGGATACGATGCCGGATACGGAGAGGGGAAGGGTGACCTTGAACAGGGTCTGAACCTTGTTGCAGCCGAGATCGGCGGCAGCCTCTGAAAGCTTGGGATCAAGCTTCTGGAGAACGGTGTAGATGGGGAGCACCATGTAGGGAAGATAATCGTACACCATGCCGAAGATTACGGCGCCGGGTGTGTTTATCATATGGAGCTCAAACTCCTCGCCGAATATAGCCTGAAGAACCGTGTTGATGATGCCGGTGTCTTCAAGAATCTTCATGATGGCATAGGTTCTGATGAGGAAGTTGATCCACATGGGGAGCATGACCATCATGATGAGAATCCTCTGCATTTTGGGTGCGGCATTCGAAATCGCATATGCGAGAGGATAGCCGATTAAAAGGCAGATAAAGGTCGCAATCAGCGAGTAGCTGGCCGAACGCACGAAGGCGTCGGTGTAATCGCCGAGGGCGGCAAAATTTTCAAATGTAAATGAACCGTCGGAAGCCGTAAAGGAGTATACAGCCACGAATATCAGGGGAGCGATAATGAAGAGAATCGCCCAGACGATATGAGGGGCTGCCGTGAGCGAGCGGCGGGATTTCTTCACCGTCGCGGTCATTCTGCATCCTCCGCGGGCAGCTCGGAGAGGTGTTCCATCTCGTCGCTGAATGTGGAATAGTCTCCGAACATGCCGGAGAACTCGGATTTCTTCATGACCTGGATTTCATAGGGGTCTATGGAAATACCGATGGTCTGACCGGGCTTAACGCGATCGGTGGTTTCGATCATCCACTTGAAGTTATCGATATCGACGATGATCTCGTAGTAATCGCCCTTGAAGGTTACCGATGTGACTTTTCCGGTCAGCATGCAGTTTTCCACGGGAACGATATCGATATCCTCCGGACGAACGACGACGTCGACGGGTTCGCCCGGAGCAAAGCCCGCGTCCTCGCAGGTGAAGGTCTGACCGGCAAAGGAGACGAGGTAGTCCTTGATCATCGTTCCGTTGACGATATTGCTTTCACCGATGAAGTCCGCAACGAATGCGTTCTCGGGCTCGTTGTAAATCTTTTCGGGGGTGCCTATCTGCTGGATCTCGCCGTTGGCCATTACTACGACGGTATCGGACATAGAGAGGGCTTCCTCCTGATCATGTGTTACGTAGACAAATGTAATACCGGTTTGGCGCTGCATACGTTTAAGTTCGACCTGCATGTCTTTGCGGAGCTTGAGGTCAAGAGCACCGAGGGGCTCGTCGAGAAGCAGAACCTCAGGCTTGTTGATAAGGGCCCGGGCTATCGCAACTCTCTGCTGCTGACCGCCTGAAAGACTGGTTACGTCTCTCTTTTCAAATCCCTTGAGGTTGACGAGGGCGAGCATTTCGCTGACTCTCTGCTTGATCTCTTCATCGGACAGCTTTTTGAGTCTGAGTCCGAAGGCAATGTTTTCGTAAACATTGAGGTTGGGGAAAAGGGCATACCGCTGAAAAACGGTGTTGATGTGACGCTTGTACGGGGGGATCTCGTTAATCTTCTTGCCTTCGAAGATAACTTCTCCTTCATCGGGATTCTCAAAACCCGCGATGATTCTAAGCGTGGTTGTTTTTCCGCAGCCCGAGGGGCCGAGAAGAGTAACAAACTCTTTTTTGTGGATGTCGAGGTCGATGGAACGGAGGACCTTTTCTCCGTCGTACGACTTGGATATCGAGCGAAGCTCGATCAGCTTTTCGTTGTTCATTCCAGCACAACAATTCCTTTCCTAAAGAAAAAATTAACCGGAACGGAGGTCTATGACGCACACCGGAAAAAAGCGAAATTTTGCCGGGCCCGGGTGGCCTTCCCGGAATCGGCCGGAAAAAGCCGGGTGCACTTACGTACCGCAGTTACCATCCTATAATTATATCAAAAAAGAATGTGAAAATCAATAGGAAAATGCGTTCTTATGCTGTTTGTGGAGAATAATTCTCGCTTTTGCGTCTCCGGGGCACGTTTTCCACGCCCGGTAGAGTGACTCTACCGGGGGTAGAGTGCGCCCGCCACCGCCGGTAGAGAGCTCCGAACGGACGGTAGGTTGATTTTTGGCCTCAAATATGATATAATTGTCGAAAAAAGAGGGCGGTTTTTGTAACCGACGGGCCTTTTCAGGTATTAAATTGCGAAAGGCCAAAATGCGAAAGGGAGGTGATCCGCAAATGGGAATGGAGTGGGAATTCGAGCGTATTTATACCGAGAATTACAGGCATGTTTACGCATTTCTCATGAAACTTTGCCATGATCCTAACACAGCGGAAGATCTTACGCAGGAAACTTTCTATCAGGCATATATTTCGCTGCCGTCATATAACGGCCGCTGCGAAATGTTTACCTGGCTTGCGGCTATTGCCCAAAATCAGTATTTCAAGCACATGAGGCGGCATATCAAAGAGGCCTTGCTTATGGATCTTTACGAGACCGAGCCCAATGCTCCGGAGAGCGACGAGCCGGCCTACAACGTACTGAGAGACGTTGAAATAGAAAGAGTACGAAAAGCGATATCGGCGCTGCCTCCGAAATACAGCGAGGTACTGATACTCAGAATATACGGCGAACTTCCGTATGAAGAAATCTCGAAAAAACTCGGAATTTCCGTTAACTCGGCAAAAGTAATATTCTTCAGAGCCAAAAACTTCCTAAAGGAGAAACTTATCGATGATTAACTGCGATATTATAAAAGACATGCTTCCTTTGTATGCCGACGGTGCCGTCAGCAGCGCTTCCTGCGATATGATTCAAAAGCATCTCATGAAATGCCAGAACTGCAGAAAAGCATATGCGCTATACAGAAAGAACCTACGCTCAGGCAAGACCGTCGAGCTTCTTCCCAAGGAAACGGCCTATCCCTATGCCGGCGTGGTAAAGAAAATCAGACTCGCCAAGGCAGCAGAGCATGCCGTGGCCCTCGGACTCGCCGTAACTGCCGTTATCGGCATTGTGAGCGCCGTCAAAAACAAAACAATCGTAAAAAGGACGATAAAATGATCGGAGCCGTTTACAGACCCGGCAGAGAAGTAATACCCGTGTTCTTTGCCGTCGATGACAACTATGCTGCGTTTCTGGGAATCGCCCTGGAATCGATGCTGGAAAATGCGTCATCGGAATACAATTATGAAATCAATGTGCTGACCGAGGGAATCAGTCCCGAAAAATGCGTTCAGCTCGAAAGGATCTGCCAGGGCAGGGCGCGTATATCCTTCGTCGATATCTCCGAAAAGCTCAGAGAGTTTTCATCGGTGTTCCATATGCGCGATTATTACACATCGGCAACCTATTTCAGATTCTTTATTCCGTCGATGTTCCCTCAGTACGAAAAATGCGTCTATCTCGACTGCGACATCATCGTAAGAGACGACGTGTCAAAGCTGTATTTCTCTGATACGGGCGACAACTACGTTTCCGCCGTCGTCGACGATATGGTAACGTCCAATCCGATTTTCTGCCTATATACGTCGATAGTGCTCGGAATATCCGGAAAGGAATACTTCAACGCAGGCATTCTCGTCATGAATCTTGCCGCTCTCAGAGAAAATGATATCGAGAACGTTTTCTTCGGAATGGCAAAGAAGAGACGCTTCCCCGTAGCGCAGGACCAGGATTATCTCAACATTATCTGCAAGGGAAAGGTCGATTTTATCGCTCACGGCTGGAACCACGGAGCTGCGCCGTTCTGCAGAAAGAACGGAGAGCCCGAGCCTATGATAGTTCATTACAAAATGAACTTTAAGCCCTGGCACTACCGCGGTATAGCCTATGAAGACGAATTCTGGAACTATGCTTCCCGCACTCCTTATTACAAAACCGTACGCAGCATGCTCGACGGTTATTCCAAGGAGGATGAAGCGCGTGACGAAAGACAGGCCGAGGCGCTCGTCGAGCTCATCGACAGCGAAGTCGGAGGAATTAACGAATATCTCCTTAAGGCTGCAAACTGACTGTTTATCCGGTGTATTCTTATGGAAAAATCCCCCGAAAGACTTGAAATACTGAAAAAAATCGATGAATATGAGAGAGCGGGAAAGTTCGACGTCGATGTTGAAAACGATCCCCCCTCCCGCCCTCTCAAGAAGGGCGAGGTCGATTATACAAAGAAAAAAGCTGTTTCGAAAGTCAAGACATTTTTTGCCAATAAGATTGCTGTCAGCCATTTCGACGGCTGCATCGACCGCGGCGAGCTTGTCATAAAGGAAATAAAGGGCATAGAAAATTATCTGGCCGTAAAGGATGAAGGCGTTATTCTCACCTGCAATCACTTTAATCCCTTCGACAACTACGCCGTTAACAAGGCTCTTATGCCATATCTCGGCAAAAAATGGCTTTGGAAGATTATCCGTGAAGGCAATTACACGGGCTTCCCGGGACTTTACGGCTTCTTCTTCAGAAACTGCAATACCCTGCCTATTCCCTCCGACATACATCTCATGAAGGAGATGACGGATGCCGTGGGAGAGCTCCTTGCAAGAGGAGAGAAGATACTTATATATCCCGAACAGGCCATGTGGTGGAATTACAGAAAGCCAAGACCCATGAAAAGCGGAGCCTTCTATTTTGCGGCAAAGGCCATGGCTCCGGTGCTTCCGATATTCATCACTATGGAGGATACCGATGCCGTAGCCCCGGACGGCTTCCCGATTCAGGCCTATACGCTTCACTTCATGCCCGCGCTCTTCCCCGACGCCGGAAAAAAGCCAAGGGAAAACGCAGCCGACCTGATGAATGCGAACGCGGAGCTCTGGAAGCAGTGCTACGAGGAAGCATACGGAGTGCGGCTTGAATATCTTTCCGCAGACGGGGGAAACGCCTGATGTACTACATTGCGGCCGTAGCCTTATTCGATCTTCTTCTTATTGCCGTCAATTTTGTTTTTTCGTCCGTAAAAACTCTTCCGCTGTTTTTTAAGCTTATCGGACTTACGGTTTACGGAACCGCGGCAGCCGTTGCGCTGGATGCTCTGACTGCCCTCATAATCCGTAAGCTGCCGGAAAAATGGTTCGGACCTGATGGAAAGGCTTTTGCCGTAGGCAAGGGCGAAAGAAAATTTTATAAAAAAATCAGGCTTCAGAGAATCAGGGACAAGGTCCCGGAGCTCGGAGGACTGACCGGCTTTCACAAGGACAGGCTTGCAAGCGCAACCGATTCGGAATATCTCCGACGCTTCCTGCTTGAGGCCGATTACGGAATGACGATTCATTTCGTTAACGCGTTATGCGGCATTGTACTGCCTTTTCTGCCGTTTTTGAATGTTCTTTCGGTCAGCATTCCTCTGGCATTGCTCAATGCGGTTCTTTCCCTGCTTCCCATGTTTCTGCTCAGAAACAATACCCCCATGCTGCTGAAGCTTTATCACAGGGCCGCAGACAGGGAGAAGAACGAAGGACAGGACTCCGAATCGGTATAAAAGCACTCCGAAAAAACGAAGCGTTTTTTCGAAAAACGGCACAAGCGCGCTGAAGCAACCGTTCTGATATCGTAAATACAAAACACGGCAGAGAGCCGCGGCCTCACCTGAGGTCTCGGCTCTCTGCCGTGTTTTTTACGGTTTTTGGAGAAAAGTCGGGAGGTTTACGGTTTTAGGCGTTTTCCGCGGGAGCCGGCGCCTCGGCTTTCTGCTTTGAGCCTGTGACCTTCAGAATGACTATCATCGTGGGGATGAAGATCGCGGTGGGAATGAAACAGAGCAGCGAGAGGGCCCCCTTGCCGATCATGAGATTGTTGAAGAGCGAGATAACGTCCATTGCTATGATCGTAACCATCGAATATATTACTACAAGAACCATTGCGGGGTTTTTGAAAATGCAGCCGTTCATATCGGCGATATCCGAAAGCTCAAGTCTGTATTTTTCATTCCTGCGGGTTACAATCATAAAGACGAGGCCGATTACGGCAAAGGCGGCGCAGAGAATGAACGTGATGTATCCGGTTTCCATTCCGCCGATTTCGGTAATTCCGAAAAGGTACAGAATACTGTCAATGGAGCCGAAGAAGTTGATAAGCGCGTGGAGAGCCATGGTGTAGATTACTCTGCCGGTCTTGAGATAAACGACCGCGAAAATCAGTCCGACATTGAAGGCAAGGAAGAACTGTCCGGAATTGCCGTGCAGCAGACCGAAGAGAAGCGCTGTAACAAGCGCGGCAGGAGCTTCTCCGAAGCTTCTGAGTCTGTCGAGAAGAAGCTTTCTCATCGCAAGCTCCTCAAAGAAGGGGGCTCCGATTACGGCATAGAGAACATAGGGAAGAACATTGTCGCCGATGAGCTGTCCGACACCGTCGGAGGAGCTGCTGAGACCGAAAAGAGGCGGAATGTTGCCGGCATAAACGCCGATGCCCCACATGCCGAGGGCTGCGATCGCGTAAAACAGGAAACTGCCGAAACCGAGCTTTTTCTTTTCGGGGGGATTATATTCTATTCTGCGGAGCACGAGCTTTGCAAGCAGGATGCCTCCGAGCATGCCGAATACGCTGCCTGATACTATTCCGAGCACTATCCAGATTGAACCGGAATACATTATTTCCTGAATCATCTTCATGATTCCCGAGTAGTATCCGACGATGTTTCCGTCGGCGAGTTCCTCGAGAATCCAGTCGTATTCTCCTCCGAGAAGAGCCGACATTACGGCGGGAATTACCGATAGCGCCAGCATCAGCGATGATACGGTAGACATTACCATATACAGAATCACCATATACCAGCCGGTTCTTTTGTACGCGGATTTTGCCTTTATGCGCTTATCGGCCGCGGGATCTGCCGGGGCGACGGGATAAAACGGGCTCGGGCTTCCGGGGGCGATATAGCAGGGGAGCGAATCCGGTGACGGAGCGTAAGTGTAACTTGATTCGTTGATTTCCATGATTTCTCCTTTCTGAGTTGCGGTCAGGGTGTTTCTGATATTAAGCTGTTGAAAAATGACGTTGTAGCGTAATGGATAAGGCTTTTATTCCTTTTCGTGCGCTCTGCCGATACGTACGCGTATTTCATCCGCGTATTCGTCGGCTGAGGCATCGGCGAGAATCGGAAATTCCGCAACGGTCTGTCCGTCCTTGCCGATAAATCTAAGATGACGGTACTTTGTCTTTCCCGTATATCCGGATTCGCCGGCTTCTGCGAGAAGGCAGTCCGAAAGCTCCGTGTATTTCAGCTCCTTAAAGACGTCTTCTTTCGGAGATGCGGCTGAGACCAGTGATATGACTCTGGCTCCGACGCATACGCTTCCGGGCTTGAGACCGAAGCCGGCGACGGAGTAATAAGACGATCTGCTCTTTGAATCGCTTCCGTTTTTGTGCATTGCCTCCGGATTGTCAAAGCAGAAGGTGTTTACAAACACGGGCTCGAATTTTGCAGAGTGCGAGGCGGCCGCCCCGTAGGTGTTCTGGTATCTGATTTTTGCGGCATCGGTTACGGTGAAGCGGCTGTTGAAATCTGCGGCAAAGCGCTCTTCCAGGGCGGGGAGCAGCTCGTCGATTTCGCTGTCCCTGATTTTTACCGTTGAGATGGCGACAAAGCCTATGAGACCCGCAAGCATAAGCAGGAGGCCCAGAGGAATGAAAATATATCCTCCGCCGAAGCGGGAGAAGCCCAAAAATATGAAAATAAAGGCTCCGACGGCTATGGCGGCAAAGGACGCGACCGTGGGCCAGACGGGTAAATTCTGTTCGAAGTATTTTTTGTTGCGTTCGTAATTCATTTTTTTGCCTTCCGAAAAACGGAGCAAGAGGGCAGCCTCAGCGGTTCATCAGCCGTTCGAGCATATTGTCCGATTGTTCCTTGATAATTGATGCGTAATATGCCACAACGATGATTTCCAGAGCATTGGTGAGTCTCTTTTTCGCTCCGGGGATGGTTTCGGTGTAATCCGCCGTTACCTCGGCGATGCAGTTTCTGAGGGTATCGGAGTCGCCGGAGCGTATTTCGTCGTTCATCAGTCTGTCGAGAAGACGGCAGATGTAATCGTAAAGAGTCGAATCGCGGATGATGTCGTCAGATCTGTCGTACACTCTTCCGTTTATATACGATACGAGAAAAGCGATTCTGTCGAGCCTCATGCAGCTCCGGAGCATATTGATGATGAGAATATGGGCCAGTTGATCGATGTCGTATTTTTTTGATTTCGGGTTTTCGACCCAGCCGCGTTTTGTCCAGTTCTGAAGAGTGGTTCCGTCTATTCCGGCGATTTCACGGATCTGTGTGAGCATGATGCCGTCGGAAATAAAGAAAATCTTGTTGAGAAACTGAAGACCGGTTACGTCTCCCATCTGGGCGCGGTTTAAAATCGTTCCCGGGATTTTGTCCTCGATAATCTGTATGTTCATTTCTGAGCATGTCCTTCCGCATTTTGATAATGATTGTCAAATAATGTAAACGTATTATATCACGCGGTCGGCTGACTGTCAAGAGCAATGCCGCGAAAAAACCGAAAAAACGTGTTATTCGGGGAAAATATCTGCGGATTACTGCAGTGCGGCGCCTATGACGGGACCGAACTGAGCCATATCGGGAATCACAAAGTTTATATCGAATGAAGGTTCGAGATTCTTCATAAAGCGTCTGAGAGGGGAAAGAGACGTCAGATTTCCGGTGAGGACTATGTCGCGTACACCGTGACCGCGGGCGGCGAAAATGGCTACCATGGCTATGGTTTCCGTTACCATGTTAATGATGCCGAGAGCTATGTCGTGCCTGTTTGCAATGTCCGAGAGTCCTCCGAAGTTTGAAGCGGTAAGCTCCGAGTTTGCGCCGTTATAGAGGCCCGGACGCGTAATGTCCTTGATTCTGAGGTCAACCTTGTTGAGGTCGCCGCCCTCGCTCAGCTGCTCGAGATGCGAAACGCTCTCAATATCGAGCATTTTTTTGGCAAGGCCGTGAATGGTGCCTCCGCCGATGCCGGTGCCGCCGAGATAGTCGCATTTTACGCCGTCGGCGGTCTTCTTGGCGTGGATGAGAGCAGTACCCGTTCCCATGGAAACGATGATGGCGTCGTTGAGACCCGAAAGCCAGAGACCGCCCCGGCCTACGCTTTCGAATTCTGATACGGGAGTGCAGGGAAGTCCGAAGACGGGCTCCGTAATAAACGACGAGCCCACGCCCGTCATCATGACTCTGCCGATGTCGCCGAGAGCGATTTTGTTCTCGAGCGTGAATTTCCCGAAGGCTCCGTATGCGGAGGTGACGGGATCGTTTGCCTTTACGAACATCGGGGAGATAAGTGTTCCGTCGGGACGGAAGCCGACGATTTTTGTGGTGCTTCCTCCCACGTCTATTCCGATTACTGTCTTTGTGTTTTGGTTTGAGTTGTCAGACATATTGTTTTTTCCGTTTCCCGGATGCGTCAAAACGCATCCTGTATTATTTTCAGCAAAAGTCATTTTCATCTACAGCTCCAACGGCAGCTCCGATTACCCAGTTCCAAAAATCGCAGCCATTATCGACCCTCAAAACTGGGGTGTTATCGCAATACGCATAAAGATTATTGTCTGTGAGTTGGTCCGGAGTAGCTGTCCTGAATCATCGTAACATTGCTGACAGGACCTTGAAGGACGGAGAAACACTGCGGATTTTCATTTTTTAAAATTCCTTTATTTGATTGTTTATAAACTACACATATTATAGTATACGAGGCATAAAAAGTCAATAAAAAATAGAATTATATTTATCCTGAATTAAAAATGTATTCAAAAAATAAGGGGCAAAGGCTTCATACATGAATTACACGGTTGGAATGAATAGGGAAGGCGCGACCCGGTTTTGGGGGCGATTAACGAGAAGGTATCCGCCATGCTTCAGAGCTTCATCTATAGTCCGGTTCGGTGGTTTCACTACGGTTATCATGATGTGGTATCCGTCACATTCTTTAATATTTTTTTACGAGTCGGTGACCAAAGCTTGGCTTCTATCTCAGCTTTTGCGGCTCGTGCGGGTCTGAGAGGAGAGGCGGGACATAAACTGAAAAAGTTGTCCTTACCGGAAGCGGTCCCGCCGTGAAGTTTATGCCGGGGCATAAACTTCCGAGCCATATTCAATCGACGAAATGCTCGTTCGAAGAGCCGCTGCCCGGGAAAAAGCGGCTGCCCAGTCTCACAGGGGTTGTAACACTACAACGTTTTTTCGGTTCAATCCAAAAAAAAGTTGAAATATTCGGGATAATATGATAAAATAGATAAGTTAAGAGCCGATGCTTCCGCGAGCCGGAAGCTACGGTCCTGCAGAACGGCACGTGTCCCTGCGCTTTATTCGTACAGAGTCCCGAACCGTCCGTAAATATGTTAATTAAACAGTGCCGGACACAGTCCGGACGAAAGGAAAATAAAATGGCTTTTAAAAACCCCGATCCCTCGGTAATCTCCGATAAGGACCTCTATATCTTTGATATGGACGGAACCATCTACCTCGGATACAACGTATTCCCCTTTGCGATCCGCTTCATCAATCATCTCCGCGCTGCCGGAAAGAGAGTTCTTTTCTTCACAAACAACGCATCCCATACCACCGATTTCTATGTTCAGAAGCTTACAAAGCTCGGCTTTTCTCCCACACGGGAGGAAATCATGACGTCCGGCGACGTCACCATCGAATTTCTGAAGAGACGCCGTCCCGGAAAGAGCGTATATCTCGTCGGAACCGACGAGCTCGTTCAGAACTTCAGGGAGAACGGCATCGGTATGCTCACGGGAGAAGAGGAGAGCGCGGATATCGTCGTCACATCCTTTGATACCACGCTTACCTACCACAAGATGGATATGGCCTGCAGACTCGTAAGAGGCGGAGCCGAATATCTCTCCACACATCCCGATTTCAACTGCCCGACCGAGACCGGCTTCATCCCCGACAGCGGAGCCATTGCAGCCTTTGTAACCGCTTCCACAGGAAAGGTTCCCACCTACTTCGGCAAGCCGTACCGGGAAAC
>JAKSPQ010000034.1 GCA_024404665.1 Clostridia bacterium | reverse complement strand
TGTGTGTCATACTATATATTGTGTTTCGTTATTTTGTTTTTCCGGCAAACTCGGGGATTTATAGTATAATAATTAGCGTCGCAGTTTTCTGCGTCGCAATGCTGGTGTGGCTCAGTCGGTAGAGCAGCTGATTCGTAATCAGCAGGTCGCGGGTTCGAATCCCACCACCAGCTCCGTAATTGTCAATCGAAAAAGCTTTAATCGGCTTTTTCGATTGTTTTTTTACATTAGCCATACAAAAATCGTATGATAAGCGATTAACAAATCGTTGACATTATAATAGCTTTGTGATATAATCAAATAAAATGCAATAAACCGGAGATGAAAATGAAATTCACAAAAATGCACGGTATAGGCAACGACTATATCTACTTTAACGGCTTTGATTACGACATAAAGGATCCCGGAAAGCTTTCGGTTAAGCTTTCGGACAGGCACAAATCCGTAGGCGGTGACGGCGTGGTTCTTATTCTGCCGTCCGATAAGGCGGACTTCAGAATGAGAATGTTCAATGCTGACGGATCCGAGGGAAAAATGTGCGGCAACGCTTCGCGCTGCATAGGCAAATACGTATTTGACAAGGGGCTCACCGATAAAACCACGGTGACTCTCGAAACCCTCAGCGGAATAAAAACCCTGTATCTTCATCTCAAGGACGGAAAGGTAGATACGGTTACGGTGAATATGGGTAAGGCTTCCTTCAGAAAGGAAGACGTTCCGTTTGTATACGGGAAGGATGAAATCATCGGAGAGGACCTTGAGTTTGCGGGCACGGTTAAGCGCTGCACCGCGGTTTCCATGGGAAACCCGCACAACGTAATTTTCGGAGAAGCGCCGGAAAAGCTCAACCTGGCGGAAATAGGTCCGGTATTTGAAAACGCTCATTATTTTCCCGAGAGAGTAAACACCGAATTTGTCAGAGTAATAAATCCCGTGACCCTTGAAATGAGAGTCTGGGAAAGAGGCAGCGGTGAAACGATGGCCTGCGGCACCGGCGCCTGTGCTGTTGCGTCTTCCGCGGTCAGAAACGGCATTTCACCTGCCGGAACCCCCATAACCGTAAAGCTTCTCGGCGGAAATCTGACAATCACCGTATCGGAGAACTTTGAGGTTATGATGGAGGGCGAAGCAAGAATTGCATTTGAAGGAGAAAACGAAGATGAAGATTAATGAGCATTATCTTGAACTCAAAGCCAATTACCTCTTTTCCGATATAGCCAGAAAGGTAATGGAATACCGCGAAAAAACCGGTAAGGATGTAATTAAGATGGGCATAGGAGACGTTACGCTTCCTTTGGCCGGAGAGGTTATCACTGCCATGCATTCTGCCGTAGACGATATGTCGAAAAAGGAAACCTTCAGGGGCTACGGCGATGAACAGGGCTACGGTTTTCTTCAGAATGCCATAAAGGATTACTATTCGGGCTTCGGCGTAAAGCTTGAAGCCGACGAAATCTTCATAAGCGACGGCGCCAAGAGCGACCTCGGCAATATTCTGGATCTGTTTTCATCAGATAACACCGTCCTGATCCCGGACCCCGTCTATCCCGTATACGTAGACACCAATATCATGGACGGAAGAAAGACGGTGTTTCTCGCTGCCGATGAGGAAAACGGCTTCCTGCCGCTGCCGGACGAGGACGTTCACGGAGACATAATATATATCTGTTCACCGAACAATCCTACGGGGGCGGCATATAGCAGGGAGCAGCTGAAGCTGTGGGTTGACTATGCTCTGAAGAACAATGCTGTCATCCTTTTCGATTCGGCATACGAAGCCTTTATTTCCGATCCTTCGCTTCCGAGATCGGTTTTTGAAATCGAGGGTGCGGAAAAATGCGCCATCGAATTCTGCTCATTCAGTAAAACTGCCGGCTTTACCGGTACAAGATGCGGATACACGGTCGTTCCTCATGCGCTCAAATGCGGAGATACCGAGCTTAACAGACTCTGGCTCAGACGTCAGACCACCAAGTTCAACGGCGTCTGCTACATCGTTCAGAGGGGTGCGGCGGCTGTTTTTACAGAAGAAGGACAAAAGCAGATTTCCGAGAACATCGGCTATTACAAGGAAAATGCGGCGATTATTACATCGGCGCTCGACGAGCTCGGCATTACATATTTCGGCGGAAAGAACTCCCCGTACATCTGGCTCAAGTGCCCGAACGGAATGGATTCCTGGACGTTCTTTGACTACCTTCTTGAGAATATTCAGGTGGTCGGCACGCCCGGAAGCGGCTTCGGAGCCAACGGAACGGGCTTCTTCAGACTGACATCCTTCTCGACGCACGAGAACACGGCGGAGGCTATGAGAAGGCTTAAGGCTCTTATGAAAAAATAATATTTCAATTTATTCTTCGGCGCAGACTGTTTGAAATAAAAACTATTGACAACGGCTGCCCGCTATGATATAATATTTTGGCAAACAAGAAATAGAGGCGCACCAACGATGAGTACCGCGGCAGATATGGCTGCCAAAGCCGCGCGGGAAGGGCAATGGTGCCGAAGCGGATACCGCGGCGGGTATCCTGGCTGGCATTGCGGAAAATATCCGTACTGCTGTCGCATGAATGCGGAGCACTATTCTTCATCATTTTTACGGCCTACGGCCCGAGAAAAAGAGGGATAATGCATTTGCGCATATCCCTCTTTTTCTGTGTTAATATTTCGGAATTAATCCGTCAGGAGAACAAAAAATGAAGAAAACAGTTTTTTCGGGAGCTGCAACGGCAATCGTAACCCCCATGAATGAGAACGGCATCGATTTCGAGGCCTTCGGAAGACTCATCGACTGGCAGGTCGGACAGGGAGTTGCCGCCATCGTTGTGGCCGGTACGACAGGAGAGTCGTCCACTCTTACAGATGAAGAGCACAAGGCTGTGATAAGCTTCTGCGTTGAACGTGTCGCGCACAGAATACCCGTTATTGCAGGTACGGGTTCAAACGATACGGCATATGCCATAGAGCTTACGAAGTTTGCCGGAGAAGCCGGGGCCGATGCCGTTCTTCTTGTGACTCCTTATTACAACAAGGCTACCCAGAAGGGACTAATTGCATCCTTCACCGCAATTGCGGATAATTCCCCCGTTCCGTGCATCCTCTATAACGTACCCAGCCGAACGGGCTGCAATCTTCTTCCGGAAACCGTTGCGGTGCTTGCAAAGCACCCGAACATTGTCGCCATAAAGGAAGCCAGCGGCAACATCTCACAGATAGCAAAGCTTGCGTCTCTCTGCGGTGACGACATAGATATTTATTCGGGAAACGACGACCAGATAGTACCGATTCTTTCCCTCGGAGGAAAGGGAGTTATATCCGTTCTTTCGAATCCCCTGCCTGCCCTAACCGAGGAAATCTGCGACAGATTCTTCGCCGGCGACGTTGCAGGCGCAAGAAAGCTTCAGCTGAAGCTTCTTCCCCTTGTCGACGCGCTGTTCTGCGAGGTTAACCCCATTCCCGCCAAGGCTGCGATGTCCGCTATGGGATACGGTGAAAACCTGCTTCGCCTTCCCCTGACGCCCATGGAGGATGCCAACAGGGAAGGACTTCTCTCGCTTATGAGAGAAAACGGCAGAAAAGTCTGACGGAGGGAAACCATGAAGGTACTTGTAAGCGGTATAAACGGCCATATGGGCAAGGAGGTAGCGGCCCTTTGTCTGAAGAATTATCGCGGAGCCGAGCTTTATGCGGGCTTTGATGTGAATTCCGCCTCCGACTGTCCCGTAAAATGCGCCTCTTCCTTTGACGAGGCCGCAACGGATGCTGACGTTATCGTCGATTTTTCCCATCACGCGGGAACCCATGCGCTTCTTGAATTCGCAAAAAGAACCGGTATCCCCCTGGTGCTTGCGACAACAGGCCAGACCCCGGAGGAGCTCGATGAAATCAGAGCCGCCGCGGAAACGGTCCCTGTGTTCTTTGCGGCCAATTATTCGCTTGGCATCGCGCTTCTTATACGCTTTGCAAAGCAGGCTGCCGCGGCAATGCCCGATGCCGATATAGAGATTGTCGAAAAGCACCATAACCGCAAGCTGGATGCCCCCTCGGGAACGGCGCTGGCCATCGGCAATGCCGTTAAGGAAGTAAGACGCGATGCGGTCTTAAAATGCGGCAGAAGCGGACAGGCAAAGAGAGAAGCGGGCGAAATCGGCATTTCCGCAGTCAGAATGGGAAATATCGTAGGCGAGCATGAGGTGTTCATCTGCACCCCCAGCCAGACCATAACGCTGAAGCACGAGGCCTACAACCGTTCGCTGTTTGCCGAGGGCGCGCTTTGCGCGGCTGAGTTCATGCTCGGAAAGCCCGCCGGCCTTTACAATATGGAAGATATGCTCGCCGAACACTGAAACGGCGATATAAGGAGAAAAAACATGAGAATGGGTATATACGGATACGGAAACCTCGGAAGAGGCGTTGAACTTGCAATCAGACAGAACCCCGATGCCGAGCTTGTCGGAATATTCACGAGAAGAGATCCGTCGACGATAAAGACATTGACCGGAGCGGCGGTTTATTCCCGCGATGAGCTCGAATCGATGAAGGACGCCATCGACGTTCTCGTAATCTGCGGCGGAAGCGCCACGGATCTGCCCGAGATGACTCCCGCTCTCGCGAAAGGCTTTAACGTTATCGACAGCTTTGACACCCACGCAAACATACCGGTGCACTTTGAAAAGGTCGATGCGGCGGCAAAGGCCGGAGGAAAGCTTGCACTGATATCCGCCGGTTGGGATCCCGGTATGTTTTCCCTCAACAGACTGTATGCGTCGTCAATACTTCCAGAAGGAAAAGATTATACCTTCTGGGGCAAGGGCGTAAGCCAGGGCCATTCAGACGCCGTCAGAAGGATTCCGGGTGTTGCGGATGCCAGACAGTACACCTGCCCCTGCGAGGCCGCTCTTGATGCTGTCAGAGCCGGTGAGAATCCCGAGCTCGGCACTGCCGACAAGCACGAGCGCGTCTGCTATGTAGTCGCTGAGGAAGGCGCCGACAGAGCCCGCATTGAAAACGAAATCAAAACGATGCCCAACTATTTTGCGGATTACCGTACTACCGTCCACTTCATTTCCGCAGAGGAAATGAAGAAGGAGCACTCGGAGCTTCCTCACGGCGGCTTTGTAATCAGAACCGGCAAGACCGGCATGTGCGGAGAGCACAGCCACGTCATCGAATACAGTCTGAAGCTCGACTCCAATCCGGAGTTTACGGCATCGGCCATAGTGGCATTTGCAAGAGCAATCAACAGGATGGCAAAACGCGGAAATACCGGCTGCAGGACGGTGTTTGATATTGCGCCCGCGGACTTGTCCCCCATGTCTCCCGAAGAGCTCCGCGCCCATATGCTCTGACATTTATCAGGAAATAAATACATGGCAACCGGGATGATAAGCAGTCCTCCACTGTTTATCATCCCGGCTGTTTTCCGTGATTTTGAAACTGTCACCGAATATTCATTTATCTTTTACTTGATTTTTATTCAAATATAAGTTATAATATATAAGCAAAAAATGGGTTAATATGCCCGTTGACCAATGTCACTCATATTTCTCTTATTTTTAATTATTATTTAGCAGGAATTGAAAATGAAAATTACCAAAGCGGTCATACCCGCAGCGGGACTCGGTACGAGAATGCTCCCCATAGCGAGGGCTGTTCCGAAGGAGATGCTGCCGATTGTCGACAGGCCCGCAATGTCATATCTGGTCGAAGAGGCCGCTAAATCCGGAATTACAGATATACTGATTATCACCGGAAGAAACAAGGAAGCCATAGAGGATTATTTTGACTATTCTCCCGAGTATGAGGCTGCCTTTGAAAGGAAGGGCCGTCCCTGGGAAACAGAGGCAATGAGAGCCTGCGCGGCACCTTTGGGAGTAAGGGTTTTCTTTATGAGACAGAAGGAGGCTCTGGGCCTCGGACACGCAATACTGTGCGCCGAATCCTTTGTCGGAAACGAGCCTTTTGCGGTTCTTTACGGCGACGATATTATCTTTGAAGACAGGGATGAGAAGCCGGTCACGGCCCAGCTTATCGACAGCTTTGAAAAATACGGGCGTCCTGTCTGCGGAGTGAAGCCCGTTCCGAGAGAGCTTGTAAAGAAATACTGCTCACTTAAGGCAGAGCCGATAGCTGACGGAAACGGGGAATACTTCGTTGACGATATGATCGAAAAGCCTCAGAGGGAAGAGGAAATCTTTTCGAATCTTTCCATCCTCGGCCGTGTCATTCTTACGCCTGAAATATTTGACATTCTGAAGAGAATCCCGAACGGAGCAGGAGGAGAACTCCAGCTTACGGACGCCATCGCGGAGATAGCAAGGAAGAGCGGTGTCACGGCTCTTGAGTTCAGAGGAACGAGATACGATCTCGGATCAAAGCTCGGACTGATGACGGCCAATGTCGTGCGCGCTTGCGTTAATCAGGAAATAGGAGACGAATTCCGGGCTTTCCTCAGGGATTTCGTCAAAAATATGGATTAATAAACGGAGAACGTCAATGGGAAACAGAGTATCAAAAGAGAATTATTATCTTGATATCGCACAGACGGTTTCGGAGAGAAGCACCTGTCTGCGCAGAAAATTCGGAACGACACCATAATATCAACGGGGTAGAACGGTGCTCCCAGGGGCAGAGCCAACTGCAACGAGCTCGGCTTCTGTTACAGAGAAAACCTCGGCATTCCCAGAGGAGAGAGATACGAGCTCTGCAGATCCGTTCACGCGGAGGCCAACGCCATCATCGCTGCTGATCACGACCTCATGCAGGGGGCTGTTCTTTATCTCTGCTGCACTACTCCCGACGGAGGGCAGACATATCCCGGTACGACATCCTGCATGATGTGCAAGAAGCTTGTCATCAATGCCGGTATTGAAAAGGTCGTAGTCAGAGATGACAGCGAAAACTACCGTGTTATAAACGTCTCCGACTGGGTTACCGATGACGATTCTCTGAGCGGCAAATTCGGATACTGATTCAAAAGGAACAAAGGATTTTGATTGTTATGAAAAAAAACACTTTAAAGACAGCGGGTGCACTTATTTCGGCCCTGATTCTTCTTCTTTCGTTTACGTCCTGCTCTTCGAAGCTGAAGCTCAAGGGCTCTAAGATAGTTGACCCCAAGACCGGTTCCGAATACGTATATGTGCCCGGCAATTTCATCCCGAAGTCCGTGTCTGAGGAAGTATACGCAACCTTCAGGTACAACGGAGTATCCGTAAAATATTTTGAAATCGAAGGACTGAAGCCCACTGAATGGCTTTACTCCGAAATAGGAGACCTTATTTATTCCGGTAACGAGAAGCTTCCGACCTTTACCGAGTTCGGAGCAAAGAAAATGTTCATCTGCTACAATAACGACGTTATGTTCTCGCTTGCGGAAATCAGCAACAGCGACAGCCTTGCTGAGATTATCAAATGCTACAACGAGGGCGAGAAGCTCTCTCCGAATTACTTCAATGCCAATACCTACCGTCTGATATTCGAGTCCGACAGCTATAAGTCGATTTACTATATGCTGAATCTCGTTGTTACTCCCGAGGGATATTTCATCTACAACAGATTCGAGGGCTATATGGTTGATGCCGGAGATCTTCTTTCACCCTATGTCGAGCCCTATTCCTATGCAGAGGATTACTGATAATTCCGATCCGGAAAATGACTCTTTGATTTTTTCGGCCGTAAGATTCGGTCCCGAACACATTCCCGCTGCCGCGGAGCTCGAGAAAATCTGCTTTTCCGATCCGTGGAGCGAGAGCTCTCTCCGTTATCTTTGCGAGAGCGATGTGACCTACGGGGTTGCCGTTGTATGCGGAGACAGGCTCTGCGCTTACGGAGGAATGGAGTATGTGCTCGATGAGGCCGCGGTAACAAACATAGCGACGGCTCCCGAATTCAGAAGACGCGGCTGCGCAAGGCTGGTTTTGTCCTCTCTTGAAAGCTTTGCCGTTTCTCACGGAGTGAAAAGAATCCGCCTTGACGTCAGAGAGTCGAATGTGCCTGCGAGAAATCTTTACACGGACTGCGGATATGCTGTATCCGGCAGAATCAGGGGATATTACAGACGCCCTCGCGAGGACGCGGTGGAAATGGAAAAGACGCTCTGATATGCGTCCCGAAAATTAATTTTTGAAACCTAAGGCAGACAATATGCTTATTCTGGGAATTGAATCATCCTGCGACGACACTTCGGCAGCTGTCGTCTCACGCAACGGTGACGGCAGGCTTTCCGTGCTTTCAAATGTTGTCGCATCACAGATAGAAACACACAGGCTTTACGGCGGAGTCGTTCCGGAGATAGCCGGACGCGCTCATGCCGAAAATATATCGGGTACCGTATCCGAAGCGCTCCGCATAGCCGGAATTACGCCATCGGAGCTCGATGCGGTTGCGGTTACAACGCACCCCGGACTCATCGGCGCTCTGCTCGTAGGGGTAAATTTCGCCAAGGCTTTTGCCTATGCAAACAGACTTCCGATAATATCGGTAAATCACATCGAAGCTCATACGGCAGCGTCGTATCTGCTTGAAAATCCTCCTAAGCCGCCGTTTTTATCTCTCGTGGTATCCGGCGGACATACGTCCTTTTACAGAGTCGACGATTATACTTCATATGAGGAAATCGGCGGGACCCGCGACGATGCCGCCGGCGAGGCGTTTGACAAGGTCGGCAGAGTTATAGGGCTTCCGTACCCGTCAGGAGCCGCGATGGATGCGCTGGCCTTCGAAGGGGACAGACGGTACGAAGAAAAACTGAAGGCAGAGCGCGAGGCCGAGGCTCTCCGCACCGCAGATGAAAAGCCGAAAAAAGCATTGCGCAGAAAAAAGAAAACACAGCTTAAGAGATACGCGGTTCTCCCGTCTCCGGCAATGAAGGACGGGCTGTCGTTTTCCTTCAGCGGACTCAAATCAGCCGCTTTGAATTTCATCAATTCCAAAACACAGTCAGGAGAAGAGATAGACAGAGAGCTTCTGGCATCGGACTATACGGCAGCCGTCACAGAGGGAATCGTATCCAAGGTGCCCGAGGCTGTTGCCGATTCCGGCTGCACCGGTATCGTTCTTGCCGGCGGAGTGGCCGCCAACAGACACCTGAGGGCTGCGCTGTCCGATTATTGCGCAAAGCACGGACTGAGTCTTTACCTTCCTCCGGTTTCGCTCTGCGGTGACAATGCCGCTATGGTTGCCGCGCAGGGCGCATACGAATATTTACGCGGCAGTTTTGCCGATACCTATCTCGGAGCCTCCGCAAACGATTCGGGACTCTGACACAACGGTTACTGAAAATGGAAACAGAAAACAATAATGAAATGCAGCACGGGGAAAAGATCGGCATCTGCTACGGAAGACGCGTTTTCGCGGTGCCTTCATCGGTTTTGCCCAAGCTTAAAAACGCCAAGAAAAACGATATAATAATACTGCTTGAATTTCTTTCTTCTCCGGATGCGGAAATCGATGACATCGCTGCCTCCTGCGGGGCGGACGCACAGACCGTCGAGTCCGCGCTGAGCTTCTGGAGAGGCGCGGGAATACTTACGCTCGACGACGATGCGGCTCCGTCGGCGGCCCCTGAGGCAGCTGCCGAACCCGCTTCGGAGAAGAAGAAAAGAGAAAGAACCCTGGAAGCCGTGCCGAGCTATACCTCTGAGGAGATTGCAGCAATTGTGTCTTCGGACAAATCCGTTTCGGATATGATTGACGAATGCCAGCAGATTCTCGGGAAAATATTCGGACAGACCGATACGGTAAGGCTCGTTTCCGTAATGAACTACTATAATGTCAATCCGGAGTATATTCTTCTTGTAGCGGCTCACTGCGTCGGAATGGGCAAGAAAAGCGTTGCGTATTTGGTATCTACGGTTGCGGGGCTTTATTCATCCGGAATCTGCGATGCCGATACCCTGGGCGAATATCTCATGGCAATAGCCAGATCCGCAACTCTCGAGACGAAGGTGCGTGCGCTCTTCGGAATCGGTATGCAGAGAGCTCTTTCAGACCGCGAAAAGGATTTTATCTCCACATGGTCCGAAAAATACGGATACGAAATAGAAATCATCACTATCGCATTCAATATAACGGTGGATACAACCGGAAACGCGTCTATGCCTTACGCAAACGCAATTCTTCAGAAATGGTTCGAAGCCGGTCTCAGGAAGCCGGAGGAAATCGAAGAGTACCTTGCAAACGAGAAAACGCAGAAAAACGGTGACAAATCGGGCAAGAAGAACCAGAAGAACGATGTTTTCGGAGGAAAGAGCTTTGATTCCGAGGCCTTCTTCAACGCATCTCTGCTTCGCTCGTACGGCTCCGATTTAGCTGTCCCCAAAAACGCTCTTGCAGGTATTGCCGGAAACAATGCAGATATAAGGAACGTCGGCCCCGTAGTACCGCCGGAAAAAAAGTAATCCGATATTTGGAGATATTGATATATGTCATACAATTCAGGCAACGTCGAAAGAATAAGAGAATATTACAACACAAAGCATATAGCGGCTGAGGAGGCGGCATCGCTCAGACAGAAGGAAGCTTCACTGAAGATTCCGGGGCTGCGCGACATCGACAGACGCCTCGCTATGACCGGACCGAGGCTTATGGCAATAGCTCTCCATAAGTCCGGGGAAACCGTAGAGGATGTCAAGAACGACGTAACGTCACTCAGAGCCGAGCACGAAAGGCTTCTGAACGAATACGGTTATCCGTCGGATTATACCGATCCGAAATATGAATGCGCTCTGTGCTCGGACAGCGGATACGTGGGAAACAGGATGTGCGGCTGCATGCGCGAGGACATAATCAAGGCAGGATACGAGTCCGCCGGTATTTCGAAGCTTATGAATACCTGCAGCTTTGTGTCCTTCAATCTTGATTATTATAAGACGAGCCGTGATGTTTACGATAATATGTCAAGGGTATTCAGCTATGTAAAAGCCTATGCCGAGACCTTTGACACTTCGTCCGACAGCCTTATATTTTTCGGGAATACCGGTCTCGGAAAGACCCACCTGTCAGTCGCGCTTGCAAAGCGCGTGACGGAGAGAGGCTTTGACGTGGTATATACCGGTGCTATCGGTATGTTCGGCGATTATGAGCAGGCGCGGTTCAAGACCGCATCGGGAACCGAGAGCGGCAATACGACTGACAGATACTACAACTGTGAGCTTCTTATAATCGATGACCTCGGAGCGGAGATATCAAATCAGTTTACCGTAAGCACTCTTTATGATCTGCTTAACCGCAGAATAAACAATGCGCTGCCTACGGTTATCAGCACGAATCTCAATTATAAAGAACTCAGCGCAAGATATACGGACAGAATCGCATCCAGGATTTTCGGCGGCTTCGCATCCCTTATGTTTACGGGTACCGATATCAGAATGCAGAAGCTTGCCGGCGGAAGATGATGTCAAAGCACTGCTGTATTAACGGAAGGATATAATATGTCAGACAAAAAAACAATAAAAACGTCAATTGGCGGACAGGCCTTAACGGAAGGAATAATGATGAAGGGGCCGAAAAAGACCGCGATGGCGGTAAGAAGGCCCGACGGTACAATTTACCTTGAAACCGAGGACAATAAATCCGCTTTCAAAAAAATCAAGAAGATTCCGATTGTCAGGGGCGTATTCGCTTTTGCGGAATCCATGATTTCCGGATATAAATATCTCATGAAATCCGTTGAGATTTCCATGCCCGACGAATTTGCCTCGGAAAAGCCCGCAGCCTCTGAAAAAGGCAGTCCGGAAAAAGAGGAATGCTCCGAAAACATCACCGAAACGGAAGCACACGAGAACACGGACGTAACCACTGACGCTCCGTCCGCCGATGAAGCCGCAATTAAATCCGATAAGAAAGCATCTCAGGGCAAAGAGAAGAAGGAAGAAAAGCCGCTTTCCGGAGCCGAAATGACCTTTGCCATGATTATCGGAGTAGTACTGGGACTTGCTCTTGCTATTTTCCTTTTCAAGTTCCTTCCCGAGCTTGTATTCGGCGGACTTGCCGTGCTTTTCCCCGGAATCAAGGGAGAGGGATACGGCTTCAGTCTGTTAAGAGCCGCAGTGACCGGAGTAATGAAGATTATTATACTTGTTGCCTATATGGCCGCGGTTTCATGTCTCAAGGAGATAAGAAGAACATTCATGTATCACGGCGCTGAGCACAAGACCATTTTCTGTTATGAGAACGGACTTGAGCTTACCACTGAAAACGTAAGGCTTCAGAAAAGATTCCACCCGAGATGCGGCACCTCTTTCTTAGTCCTTTCCGTGCTTGTTTCGATCTTTTTCGGTATGTTTATTCCGTCAACCGTGGTTGCCGGCAATGAATTCCTGAACGTGCTCGCAAGAACCGGACTCGGACTTCTTCTTCTTCCTGTTATAATGGGTGTGGGATATGAGCTTATCAGAATTGCCGGAAGACACGATAACGCTCTTACGAGAATTATTTCCGCTCCCGGAACCTGGCTTCAGCACATCACCACAAAGGAACCTGACGACAGTATGATAGAATGCGCTATTCTTGCCGTTAAAGAGGTTATTCCGGACGACGGAAGCGATATTTTATGAACGATAAAAGACTCATAAGAATCTTTTCGCATCCGCCGGTGCTTACAACCGAAAGACTTATTCTCCGAGAACTCAGAAAGACGGATGCCAAGGATATGTTCGAGTATGCCGGAAGACGTGATGTCGTAAAATTTCTTACGTGGGAAGCTCATCCCGACGAGGAATATACAAGACGCTTTCTTGAGTTTGTTTCCGGAAAATACAAAGAGGGTACTTACTTCGATTGGGCGGTCATAAAACGCTCCGAGGGAAAGGGAAGAGACGCGGAGCCTCCTAAAATGATAGGAACCTGCGGCTTTACCAGAATAGATACTCAAAATTTCACTGCTGAGATAGGCTATGTAATTAATCCCGATTACAGAGGTCACGGATATGCTCCCGAGGCCTGCGAGGCCGTATTGGATTTTGCCTTCAATAAACTGGAAATGAACCGTGTGGAAGCCAGGTATATCATAGGAAACGATGCCTCGAGACGCGTTATGGATAAGCTCGGAATGCGCTTTGAAGGTGTTTTGAGAGAATCCCTGTATCTCCGCGGAGATTTCAGAAACGTAGGCATCTGCTCAATTCTCGAGCCTGATTATTATCATACTCACCATTAAAAAAGGATGTTAAAAAAGTCTGCGGACTTTTTTAACATCCTAATAAATACTTATCGTTTTTTGGTTTACGGTATTAACGGTCGTAAGCGCCGCCGGGACGTCCTCTGCCGTCTTTTGCCATACGCGGATTGATTCCTCCGCTGCGTCTTGCGGGAGCCGGCATATCGGGAAGCTTATTGTCATCGTCTTCGGAGAGTTCCGCATCGTCCAAATCACGGCCGCCCTCGATATAACGTCTTGCCTGTGTTTTGAAGAGCGTGTAATACTCGCCCTTGGCTTCCATCAGCTCCTTATGCGTGCCCTCTTCAATGAGCATACCGCCCTTAAGAACAATAATCTTGGTTGCGATAACCGCGCTTGACAGGCGGTGAGAAACAAAAATAGTCATCTTTCCCTCGCGCAGCGAGTCGAATTGATTGAATATTTCCTGCTCAGCCATCGGGTCAAGAGAGGCCGTGGGCTCGTCGAGGATCATGATATCCGAGTCTCTGTAGAATGCTCTTGCGATTGCCAGCTTCTGCCACTGGCCTCCGGACAGCTCGATGCCGTTCGGCTCAAATATTCTCATAAGGGGTGTATCCATACCCTGAGGCAGATTTGCGATATATGCGTCCGCATTTGCCATTTTTGAGGAGGCATCGATTTTGTCGTCATCGATGTCGTGCTCAATATCACCGTAATATATGTTTTCCTTGGCCGTGACGGCATATTTTCCGTAATCCTGGAAGATTATTCCGAATATATCGTAAAGGTCTTTGACATCATATTCGCGCAGATCGATGCCGTCGAGCAGAATGCGTCCTTCCGTAGGATCGTACAGTCTTGTCAGAAGCTTGATAAGGGTCGTTTTTCCGGCTCCGTTGAGACCGACGAGAACAACTGTTTCACCCGGTCTGAATGTGGTGGAGAAGTTGTTTATGACTTTTCTCTCGGTTCCGGGGTATGCGAAGCTTACATTTTCAAAGGTTACCGTGTGGGGAACACCGTGCGTTACTTTCTTGGGCTCCTCGGTTAAGGGGAGAATCGTCTGCTTTTCATTCATAAATGTAATAAGGTTGTCTATGAAAAGCGTTCCCTCGTAGATTGAGGCGGAAGTTCCTATAAGCGAAGTAATGCAGCTTGCTATGCTCGTTAACGATCCCGTGTACTTTGTATAGTCACCGATGAGGAAGCTGCCGTTGAATACACCGTAAGCTATGATGGCATAGAACAGGCAGTTTACGCATGCCGATATAACCGCGATGAAAACCATCCAGAGCGATTCGTTCAGAATGAGCTTTCTGAGTCCCTTGTAATAACGGCTGAATACTTCCTTGTACCGTTCAATGAACGTATCGGAAAGTCCGAATATTCTGACTTCCTTTACCATATCCTTGTTTACAAGCAGATCGGAATAATAATTCATCTGTCTGCGGTCCTTGGATCTGCGGCGGACATAATTCCAGTTTTTGCGTCTGTAAACAAAGCTGACTATTGCGGACGGAACGGAAATGACTATGATTCCGAGCGACATCCACCACATTCCCGGAATCTGCGAGAGAATGACTACATAGCTTCCGATCTGGATAAGCGTACTGATTATCGAGAAAGTGGACTGCAGGGTCTGAATCGGACGGTTGCCCGCTTCACGGTTTGCGTTCTCAAGCTTTTCATAAAAAGCCGGATTGTCAAATGAGGCGAGATCGACGGTTTTTGCCTTCTCCATAATCTGGACTCTGACCTGTCTTACTACCTTTTCTCCTGCGATTCTGATTATGGCGTTGGAGATTCTGTCGACGACTCGTGTGGTTATTCTGTAAACGAACAGAATAATCAGCATCGAAAGCGCAGCGGAGCCTATGAATGCGCCGGGATCGAAGCCTTCGCCCGCGCCGGCGCGCATCTTTATGATTTCGCCGAGCTCATTTATGACGTTTGCCGAAATAACCGTTCCGATCGGCGGCATGACACCGTCGAAAACGGCTATGAACATCATCAGAAAAAGAATGAACGGGTCTGTTTTCCAAACCAAAACAAAAATATAGCCGAGTCTTCCGAACAGCCCTCCGAGCAGTTCCTTCAGGAACCTGAATACGTCCTTAAAGTTTTTCGGCGGAGCAATTTTCTGGTGCTCGTATCCTCCGAATCCGTATCCTCCGTTCAATAAAATCACATCCTTCTGTAATTGATATTTAATATATATATTAAGTATACCACAAATCCGTTGCGAGTGCAACAGTTTTTTGCTTTTTTTCAAAAGAAAGGAAAATAAAAAATGTATCTCTATCCATCAGACATTCTTCTCCCGGATTTCCGTATCACCGACGGAACCAAATGGTCGACCGTAGCATGTGACCAGTATACGTCGGAGCCGGAGTACTGGGAAGCCGCCGGGGCTCTCAGAGCCGGCAGCAAGACTACCCTCGATCTCATGCTTCCGGAGGCTTTTCTTTCTTCATCCGAAGAAAAGGTGCCGAAGATCCACGCTGAAATGAAAAGCTATCTTGATGAGGGCGTTCTTATTTCGCATCCTTCGTGCGGTGTTTACGTAAAGAGAGTTCAGTCTGACGGAAGAACCAGACGCGGACTTGTTGCCTGCATAGATCTTGAGGATTATGATTATGCGGCGGGCTCTGTAAGCCCCGTACGCGCCACCGAAAAAACGGTTGCCGAAAGAATTCCGCCGAGACTTGCCGTAAGACGCGGAGCTCCTATCGAAATGCCTCATATCATGCTCCTCATAGACGATCCGTCGGGAGCAGTTCTCGGACCGCTCGAGGCTCTTCCTGAAAACGCCTATTCTTATTCCCTCAGCGAGAACGGAGGAAGCATAAGCGGCTCGTTTGTGCCTGCTTCCGAGTTTGACAGAATCAATAAGGAGCTTAATAAGCTTGCGGAGGGAAAAAAGAATCCCATAGTCCTTGCCGTAGGCGACGGAAACCATTCTCTCGCTACAGCCAAGGCGTCTTATGAGGAGATTAAGGCGGAAATCGGCGCCAAGGCCGCCGAGACGCATCCCGCGAGATATGCTCTCTGCGAAACCGTCAATATTTATGATTCCGCGCTTGATTTTGAGCCGATATACCGCCTTGTTTCTTTCAAAAACGCCGATGACGAAAAAGCTCTTATCGAAAAATTCGGAATGTACCTCAAAAATGCGGAGGGAAGCGGAGGAAAGCAGGAGTTTTCGGTTCTGTGCGGCGATACTGTCGCAACCCTCGTGACGGAAAATGCTCCGTTCGCGCTTCCTGTAACAACGCTTCAGCGCTTCCTCGATGCAGAGCTTAATTCCGGTGCGGATTTCGACATCGATTACATACACGGGGAAGCATCGCTTAAAAAGCTTGCTTCAAAGTCCCTGAAAATAGGATTTGCCTTCGAGGGAATGAAAAAGAGCGAGCTGTTTCCTTCGGTGGAGAGCGACGGCTGTCTCCCGAGAAAAACATTCTCCATGGGTCATGCCGACGACAAGAGATATTATACCGAATGCAGAAAGATTCTCTGAATTTTTTATTAAAAACGCAAAAAAGACTTGCTTTTTTCGGTAATAAGTGCTATAATATAGTGTAATTTGCGGCCGAGACGGCAACATCCGTCTTAATCCTGCCGTTCGAAAGGTGTTCCGTTATGAAAGAAGGAATCCATCCTAAGTATGAAGAGGTCGTAATCCGCTGCGCTTGCGGTGAGGCCGTAACCACCAGATCCACCAACCCCAAGGGCGGTAGCGATATCAAAGTCGAAATCTGCTCGAAGTGCCATCCTTTCTTCACCGGCAAGCAGAAGCTCGTCGATGTCGGCGGCAGAGTAGATAAGTTCAAGAAGAAACTCGAGGCTGCAAAGAAGTAATTCCGAGCCCGAAAAGATAGGGGTTGTCCTTAAGGCAACCCTTTCTTTTTTCTGTTTTTAACCAATAATCCCGAAAGTTCGGCAGGAGGTTTTAATATGATACTTGATATTTTCGGCAACAAAAACGATTCGATAAATGAAGGAACACCGTGCATACTGGTAAGTGTCATCACTGACAGCATGGACGAGCATGAGGCCGAGCTTTCGCTTGCGGAGCTCAGAAGGCTTGCAGACACAGCGGGCGCATTCACCGCGGCAGAGCTTATTCAGAGAAAGCACTCTCCGGATAAAAGGACATATCTCGGCAGCGGAAAGGTTGAAGAACTGAAGGCGTTGTGTACAAATTTATGCGCATCTCTTGTCGTTGTAGACTGCGAGCTGTCTCCCTCTCAGATAAGAAACCTTGAGGACGCGCTGGGAGACGTAAGGGTAATCGACCGTTCGATGCTGATACTCGATATATTCGCTTATCACGCCGTTACCGCCGAAGGAAAGCTTCAGGTTGAGCTGGCCCAGCTGAAATACACCGCTCCGCGACTCATAGGACGCGGTTCGGAGATGTCAAGACTCGGCGGAGGCATCGGCACAAGAGGTCCCGGAGAATCTCAGCTCGAAACCGACAGAAGACATATTCAGAGAAGAATAAACGCCCTTGAAGCCGAAATCGACGAGCTGGCAGTAAAGAGAATGACAATCAGAGCCTCAAGAGAAAAGACGGGAATCCCTCAGATTGCCATCGTCGGCTACACCAACGCGGGAAAATCCACGCTGCTGAACAAGCTCACCGATGCCGGAATTCTCGCCGAGGACAAGCTCTTTGCAACCCTCGATCCCACTACAAGAAAGTTTTGTATTCCCGACGGAAGAGAGATTCTGCTGACGGACACCGTCGGCTTTATCAGAAATCTGCCACATCACCTTATAAAGGCGTTCTCATCGACGCTCGAGGAAGCGGTATACGCGGATATACTGCTTATAATCGTCGATGCATCCGACCCGGAAGCCACATCCCAGCTGAATATCACGGAAAAGCTTCTTGAGGAGCTCGGCGCTGGCGATAAGCCGAGAATTGTGGCCTATAACAAGTGCGACAGGGAAGCAACAGAAGGACTCATGGCTCCCAACCTTAAGGAGGATTCCGACACCCGCAAGACCGTATTCATTTCGGCCGTTACGGGCCAGGGCACGGACAGCCTTAACGAGGCGATTACGAAGCTGCTTGATTCGGGAAAGAGAAACGTGACGTTCCTTATTCCGAACTCCGATGCCGGAGTGCTGAACAGGCTTTATGCCTCCGCTGCCGTCGGAAACGTGGAATACGGCCCGGATTACATTACGGTTTCCGCAGTCTGCGACAAGAAAACAGAAGGACAACTCTCAAAATATATCAAAAACTGAACTCCGGAGGACAGGGAAGTGGCCGCAAAGAAAAATTCCGTTGCCATAGATAATGCCGACAACAATACGGTAAAGCAGACTCCTTCCGTGATTACGCTTTCCGTAACAGGCGAATCTCTTTATATCGACAGACGCTCCGAATTTATCGGGTTGGCTGTGAAAATCGGCTCCGAGGAGGAGGTCAGAGAGATAGTTGCCGCTGTGAAAAAGAAGCATCCCGATGCGAGACATACGGTTTTTGCATACAGGCTTTGCGGCGGAAGCATAAAGCGGTATTCGGATGACGGAGAGCCTCAGGGCAGCGCCGGCATGCCTGTGCTGGACGTGCTGGAGAAAAACAGCATCGACGGAGCTCTCATAACCGTCACCCGTTATTTCGGAGGCATACTGCTCGGAACCGGAGGCCTCGTCAGAGCGTACTCGTCGGCGGCCTCGGACGCGCTTAAAAACGCGAAGCCGGTTGTGCTTAAGCCCTTTTCTCTTATCAGAGCGTCATTCGAGTATTCGGACTGGTCAAAATCGGAAACCGCTCTTAAACGGGCCGGAGCCGCCGCAAGAAGCACTGATTTTTCTTCATCGGTAGATGTCTGCCTTTCGGTAGCTGAGGATAAGGCTCAGTCGGTTGTTGACCTTATTACGGAAATTACGGGCGGAAGATGCTCGCCAGTTATAACCGGCACGGAAATGCTTCCGGAGGAGCTATAACTCCCTTAGGCGCCGATTTGTCTCATTTTTTATACATAAAAAGAATCAGTTTGAATTTTAGGTGAATTTCGGAAAAAATATTTTTTAAAAAGAGTATTTTCGCTTTTTTTGTTGTATATTATTAGTACAAGGATAAACAGACGCCGAAACGATGATTTGCGGCTCAGCTTGTCGTATATAAAGCAGTGATACTAAGTTATCCGAAAAAGGAGGGCTGAGCGTGATCCCCAGAGAAGTCATCGATGAAATAATCAGAAGAACAGATCTTCTGCAGCTCATAGGCGGTTATGTTCAGCTTAAAAGGGCAGGCTCAAATTATGTCGGGCTTTGTCCTTTCCATTCGGAGAAGGGACCGTCGTTCACCGTTTTCACCGGAAACCATGAGGGCTTTTACTGCTTCGGCTGCGGAGCGGGCGGCGATGCCGTAACCTTCATAAAGAAAATCGAGAATCTCGAATATATCGATGCCATCGAATTTCTGGCACAGCGTGCGGGAGTGGAAATCAAGGAAGACAGTTCGTATAAAAAAAGCGGCCCTTCAAGAGAAAGGATAAGGGAACTCAATGTTGCCGCCGCAAAGCTGTTTCACGCCTGTCTTATGGATCCGACCGTAGGAAAGCCAGGTATGGATTATCTTAACGAGCGAAAAATCTCGATGCCGACGATAAAGCATTTTTAGCTCGGATATGGTCCGGATGCGTTTTC
>JAKSPQ010000033.1 GCA_024404665.1 Clostridia bacterium | reverse complement strand
AAAAGCTTTTCATGATATCTGTGTGTGCTTTTGCCTTGCCACATTGTTTTGAAATAACTTCCTTATGTGGCTGTGACATTTTCATCCCCTGCTTTTTTTTATTTACTCGAGTCAAGCATCGAGCCGTATGTTTTAAAATAATCGACTGCGGAGAGAACCGTAAACAACACCGTCAGCGCGGAGAAAAGCACTGTCAGAGGCGGGCAAACGGTCAGAAACCGCAGCGTGTCTCCCGAAAATATCCTGTGATAAACAACGGGCTCAATAAACACACAGACGATGCATACCATCTGAAAAACGGTCTTGAGCTTTCCGAGCCATGCTGCGGCAATAACTCTGTGAGTTTCGGAGTTTGCGACCATAAGCCTTAGCGACGTTACGGCAAGCTCACGGAATACGACAATCAGGGCTACCCAGAAGAACCACACTCTTATGCTTTCGTAACGGTAACAGATCGCAAGCATTACACCGATAACCATGAACTTGTCGGCAAGAGGATCGAGAAACTTGCCGAAATCGGTAATGAGATTGTACTTCCGTGCAATTTTTCCGTCGGCTGCATCGGTAACTGCTGCAAGTATGAATATTGCCGCAGCTATGACGGCCGAAACATCCGGATTGAGCCATTTTTCGGGGATAACGGTTGCCGCAACGCAGAACGGCACCATAAACAGTCTGAAAACAGTCAGACGATTCGGTAAATTCATTTTTTTCATGAATAGGTTTATTATCCGGAGCTTACAGAACAGCAGTTCCGCACAGATCGTAATCCAGGGCTTCCGTAATCTTTACATCAACCATCGAACCGGGGGCAACCCTGCGTTTGGCCTTGAAGTAAATCTTGCCGTCGATCTCTGGAGCATCTGCGTAGCTTCTTCCGAAGTGTGCCTCCGATACGGGGTCGAAGTCCTCAACAAGAACTCTTACCGTCTTTCCGATCATGGCGCGGTTTTTCTCATCGGTAATTTCCAGCTGCTTGGACATTATTATATCAGCGCGGTCCTGTTTAACCTGCTCGTCGATCTGATCCGGGAAATCGTATGCGGGTGTTCCCTCTTCTCTCGAATAGGGAAATACGCCCAGTCTGTCAAACTTGGTTTCGGCAACAAACCCGCAAAGCTCTTCGAAATCCTCCTCGGTTTCGCCGGGGAAGCCCGTTATGAAGGTGGTTCTCAGAATCATTCCGGGAATCTCGCGGAGCTTGGAAATGCGGTCCTTTATCATCGCCGAATCACCGTGACGGTTCATGGCCTTAAGCATATGATCGCTTATATGCTGCAGGGGAAGGTCGATATATTTAAGCACTCTCGGATTGTTCTTTATTTCCTCGATAAGCTCGTCCGTAATCTTGTCGGGATAGCAGTAAAGCAGTCTGAAGAACGGCTTTTCCGTGGCCTTTGTAAGCTCTTTCAGCAGTCTCGCAAGAGAATACTCGCCGTAGAGATCGATTCCGTATCTCGTTATATCCTGAGCAATGATATTGATTTCAAGAGCTCCGCTTTTTTCAAGATCGCGCGCCTCCGCGACGAGCTCCTCAATGGGTCTCGAACGGTACTTTCCTCTTATATAAGGAATGGCGCAATACGCGCAGCGGTTGTCGCAGCCCTCGCCGATTTTCAGATAAGTCCAGTGAACGGGAGTCGTCAGAATTCTGTCTCCTCCGAGAGCTACGGTATCCTTTTCCTCAAATGAAGAATATCTTTTTCTACCTCTGATTACGGTTTTTACAGCCTCGGTTATATTGTGAATAGACCCTACTCCAAGTATGGCGTCAACCTCTGGGAATTCCTTCAGCACCTCGTCGCGATATCTCTCGGGGAGGCAGCCCGTGACGATGATTCCCTTGAGATTCGCATTTTGTTTCAGCCATGCAACATCGAGGATATTGTCGATGGCCTCTTTTTTGGCCGACTCGATGAAGGCGCAGGTATTGATTACGATGATATCCGCCTCGGTTTCATCGGGAGTGATCTCATATCCCGCATCGGCGAGCTCGTGGAGCATAACCTCGGTGTCCAGCTGATTCTTGGGGCAGCCGAGGGAAACAAATCCTATTTTCATTTACTGTTTTTTCCTTGTTTTTTGATTATTTACCGCTTTCCTGCTCCGAAAAGCAACGCGGAAGAACGGAGGTAAGAACGGTTATCAGAGATTTACAAAGCCAACCTTGCGACGAACCTTGGACAGAGTTTTTCTCGCGTAGTACGTGGCTTCCTCCGCGCCCTTCTTCATAACCGATTCGAGATAAGCCTTGTCTGCAAGCAGGCGCTTATACTCCTCCTGAACGGGGGCAAGCTTTGCCGCGCAGGCATCGCCGACGGCCAGTTTGAACTCGCCGTATCCTCTGCCCTCGAATTCCTTTTCGACTTCCTCTGCGGTTTTGCCGGTGAAGCAGGAATAGATTGTAATGAGGTTGGTGACGCCGGGCTTGTCGGGAGAGCAAACGATTGCGCTGTCCGAATCCGTTACCGCTCTCTTGAATTTTCTGATAATCGTATCGCGGTCATCAAGAATGCGCACTACGGCATTTTCGTTCTCATCCGACTTGCTCATCTTCTTATCGGGCTCCTGGAGGGACATTATCTTGGCTCCGGCCTTCGGAATAATGGGCTCGGGAACGGTAAACGTATCCGGGAACAGCTGGTTGAATCTGTCGGCAATATTTCTGGTAAGCTCAACATGCTGCTTCTGATCTATTCCGATCGGAACCACATCGGTCTGATAAAGGAGGATATCCGCAGCCATAAGCGTGGGGTACGTAAACAGTCCGGCATTGATATTGTCCGCATGCTTGGCGCTCTTGTCCTTGAACTGAGTCATACGGGAGAGCTCGCCGAACATGGTGAAGCAGTTGAGAATCCAGGCAAGCTCGGCATGAGCCGGAACATGGGACTGAACGTACAGAGTGTTCTTCTCGGGATCGAGTCCGCACGCTATATAAAGAGCAGGCGTTTCGTAGGTTCTGCGTCTGAGCTCGGCCGGCTTCTGTCTCACGGTAATCGCATGCTCGTCCACAACGCAGTAAAAGCACTTATATTTTTCGGAGAACTCGGGGAAATTCTTGATTGCCCCAAGGTAATTTCCTATGGTAAGGTTTCCGCTCGGCTGAACTCCCGAGAAGGAAACAGGTCTTGAATCTATCATTATTCTGCCCTTTCAGACGGCCGGTGGCCGCAGTTTATTCTTTTTGCTTTTGTCCTTCACTGTCGGAGGCTGGATCCATGAGAATCAGGCCTTTTCGGCGAGCATCTCGCGCGCAATCTCTCCGAGTATTCTGCAGCCCGAAACGATCTGCTCATCAGTTGCGGTGCTGTACGACATTCTGACGGAATTGCAGGGAGCTCCGGGTACAGGAGTAAATGCGGAACCGGGTACGAGAGCGACCTTCTTTTTCAGGCAGCGCTTTACATACTCGTTCATGTCTATGGATTCGGGAAGCGTGCACCAGATGAACAGACCTCCCTCGGGGCGTGTGTATCTGAGCTCGCCCGGCAGCTCTTTGTCAAGCGCATCAAGCATAATTCCGCACTTTCTGCGGTAAATGGCTCTTACATCCTGAATATGACCGTCAAAATCGTGACCGGTCATATATCTGTGGCAAAGCATTTGGAAGAAAAGATTCGTATGTACGTCCTCAACCTGCTTTGCGACAACGATTTTCTGAATAACGGCCTCAGGAGCGGTAAGATAACCTATTCTCATTCCGGAGGACAGTATTTTTGAGAAAGAGGAGCAATAAACGACTATGCCCTCGGTATCAAAGCTCTTATAGGTGGGAACATCCTCTCCGGCAAAGCGAAGTTCGCCGTACGGATTGTCCTCAAGAATCATAATCTCGTATTTTTTTGCGAGCTCATAGACCTTTTTGCGGTTTTCGAGCGTCGATGTAATTCCGGCCGGGTTCTGGAAGGTCGGAATGAGATAGAGAAGCTTTGCTCTCTTCTCCGTTCTGAGCATCTCCTCCAGAGCCTCGGTATCGATGCCGTCCTCCCTCAGCGGAACGCCGAGAGTAACGGCGCCGTTGGATCTGAAGGCATTAAGGGCGCCGATGAAGGAAGGATCCTCACAGATTACCGCGTCGCCCTCGTTGCAGAAGGCCTTGCATGTCAGCTCAAGTCCCTGATTACCGCCAGACACGATGATTGTCGTATCCTCGAAGCCGTAACCGTCATCGGCGGTTTTGCCTATACCGTATTTCGCCCTCTGACGCTCCGATATGGCGCGTCTTAACGGCAAATATCCCTCCGTTGTACCGTACTGAAGGGCTGCGGCGGCCTCGGTTTCATAAATTTCCTTTGATATCTCCGCCATTTCGTCCACAGGGAAGGACTCGGCCGCGGGATTTCCGGCCGCAAAGGCTATTATCGAAGGATCCGTAAGGGATTTGAATATCTCCCTGATGGCCGAAGGCTTCAGCGAGGCAAGCTTGTCCGAGAATCTGTAATCCATGATTATTTCCTCATTTGGTTTTTAATTTTTAGTCCGGAATTCTCCGGAAGGCGCGGTGAATTCGGATAAATTCAGTCCGCGGTCATCTGCTTCAGAGCCTGAGCAAGCTGGTCGGGGCAGGATGTGGACTTATATCCGCATCTGATTCCCTCAAGCTTCTCTATGGCATCCTCAGCCTTCATACCGGTAACGAGCTTAGAAATGCCCTGGAGATTGCCGTTGCAGCCTCCGACAAAGCTTACCGAGGTTACAATATTGCTGTCGTCGAGAGTGATATCTATGCTTTTCGAGCAGGTTCCGCGTGTCATATATGTGAGCTGTTTCATTTTTTATCCTTTCCGTGAGGCTCCCCGCTTCCCGGATTGTCCGGGAGCGGAGAGCTTTGTTTTTTTATCAGAATAATCCGAGCAGACGGTAACTGTCTGACAGGAACGCCGTCATCTCGGCTGCCGTAAGCTTCTTCTGCGCAAGAAGCGCAAGACGGTATACAAAGGCCGCAAAGCTCTCGGTCTTTTCGGTATCGTCACTTTCGGCAAGTCCGCAGAGTCTGCCGAATACAGGGCATGCGGTATTGAGCGTCAGAGTTGCGTCGATGGGCATATCGGGAAGCTTTTCTCCGGGTGCGGAATAAAGCTTCATCATATCCTCGAAGCGTCTCTGCTGCTCGCCGATGATGAGAACCGCGGGGACCTCGGCATTCTTGAGTTCCTCGGCGGAAACCCTGAGCTTTTCGCTGCCGGAAACCTTCTTAAAGAGCTCTCCGAGCTTTTTAAGCATATCCTCATCGGCTTTCTTTCCGTCTGCGGATTTCAGCGCATCGGAGATATCGGCATCGACTCTGACGAAATGAATGCCCTGCCTGTTCTGCTCTATCGACGTAAGATACTGGGAATCAAGCATGAGATCGAAGACGGCAACCTTGATGCCGGCATCGTTCAGAAGCCTGATATACTGTGTCTGCATAGCGGTGTCCGTTGCGTAATAAACCGTGCCCTCGGGCTTCTTTTCGTCTGCGGAGGCATCCGCGTTTTCATCGGCGGACTTTTCCTCCCTGTCTCCGGCAGCATCCTTCAGATACTCGTCAAAGGTCTTAAAGCTGCCGTCGGTGAGCTTGAGAAGCAGGCTGTCCTTTACCCTGTCGTAAAATTTCTTCTCGCGCAGGCAGGCGTATTCGATGAAAATGCGGATATCGTCATAAACCTTCTCGTATTTTTCACGGTCGTTCATCGCCAGGGAATTGAGCTTGTCGGCAACCTTCTTTACGATGAACTGAGCGATTCTCTTGACATATGCGCTGTCCTGTAGATAGCTTCTGGAAACGTTCAGGGGAAGCTCGGGGCAATCGAGAGCGCCTCTGAGCATCAGCAGATAGTCGGGTAAGACCTCCTTGATGTTGTCGGCAACGAAAACCTGATTGTAGAAGAGCTTTACCTCTCCCTCAAGGGACTGTGTTTCGGTTCTTATTTTGGGGAAATACAGAATTCCCTTGAAATTCAGGGGATAATCGGCATTGATGTGAATGTGGAAAAGCGGGTCGTCGTAATCGTTGAATAGCTTGTGGTAGAATGTGTTGTATTCCTCGTCGCTGATTTCCGACTGAGGCCTGTTCCAGAGCGGTACCGTATCGTTTACGGGTCTGATTACAACGGGTCCGTCCTTCTTCTCGCCTTCGGCGGCATCGTCGGAGCTTTCCTCCTCCTTGGGAGCCGCGGGATCGGCAAGGACATAATCCTTCTCGGAATCCTCGTCCGAAATGAAATAAATGTCAACGGGCATGAAGGAGCAGTACTTATCGAGAACGCTGCGGATTTTTCCTTCGTCAAGGTATTCCCTGCCGTCCTCGGAAATATGCATGATTACGGACGTTCCGCGCTCCGTTCTGTCGGATTCGGAAATCTCGTAATCTCCGGCATCCACGCAGGTCCAGTGAACGGCCTTGCCTCCTCTGCAGGATAGCGTATCAACCTCGACAGTGTCGCTGACCATGAAGGATGAATAAAAACCGAGTCCGAAGTGGCCTATGATTCCGTTTCCGGCATCGGCCTTGCCATCCTCGTATTTCTGTATGAAGTCAAGGGCTCCGGAAAGAGCGATGGAGCATAGGTACTTTTCCAGCTCCTCCTCCGTCATACCGATGCCGTTATCGGTTACCGTAATCGTTCCGGCGGTCTTGTCGAGTTCGACGGTTACCCTGAAGCGCTCGCCCTCGGGAACCGATATCTCTCCGAGGGAGTTCAGCCTCTTCAGCTTGACGACTGCGTCCGATGCGTTGGATACTATTTCTCTGATGAAGATGTCCTTATCGGAGTAAAGCCACTTTTTGATGACCGGGAAGATATGAGCGGTTTCAACCGAGATACCTCCCTTTTTCACTGTTTCGTTTTTGAGTTCTTCTGATGACATATTATGTCAGTCCTTTCATTTTGCATCGGTTATTCACAGCAGGAAATATACATCCGCGTCCGCGGGTATCTGTCCCAGACTGTTTCTCGATGTTGAAATATAGTATATAACGTTTACGCCGTAGCCCGAGAGAGCCTTCCTGAGATTCAGCATTCTCTCGTCGAGGTACGGGGAAATGACTATTAAATTTTCGTTTTCGCTGTAAAGGCGGGGATTCGACGCAACGTGGTCGAAAAATCTCTCGGCGGGCAGCGAGATGCTCATTTTCAGCGATGACAGCATCCGCAGCGCATAAACGGTATCCGAACGGCCTCTGAATGGCCCCGATGCCGAAATTTTGCTTCCCTGCTCACCGTCCGACACGGGCTTAAGCATTTCCGACGATGACGGATCCGTATTCAGAAAAATACTTACGGGAAGATCCTCGGCGGCGATTCTGTCGAGAACGCTTGCGCAGAGAATGATTCCCCTCTCCACCGATGCGGGATCCGACGGACTGTCGGGATACTGCTCGATTTCCCTCGAGTTCATATTGAACAGAATCGAGAAACGGTGCCTTACGGTTTTTTCCTCGATGTTGACCATGAGTCTTCCGTGAGCCGCGGTGGATTTCCAGTTAACCCTGTTCATAGGATCGGACGGCGTATAGTCCCTGGAGCCGCAGATTCTTACGGGATCCGTAACCGGGCAGATATTTGATATCGCATCTCCGCAGATGTATTTTGACGATGCGTATTTTCCGTCGAGCTCTTCCGGAAGCGGTAAAACGGTAACGGATGTTCTTTTGTCTTCGGACGGCATAATCCGCTTTGAAACGGCAAGATAACCCAGGATGTCCGTAGCCGTCGCAAGAGCGCCGTCAAGCCTGTATTCCCCGCGCACGCGGCAGATTACGCGCCATCTCCGCTTTATTACGGAGCCCGGGCGCAGGACGAACATGGAGTGCACGCGCCCCTCGTACCGCGCCGTCAGCTTTTCCTCCGTCACGGATGTTTTTCCGTTCTTCTTATGCGCGGAGCTGTCCTCAAGAAGCGTGAATTTCAGCCCATCCGGGAGCTCGGTTTCGATTTTTATAAACGGAAGCGGTATTTTCCCGGTATTTGCGATTTCCTCGTAGAGATAAATATCGTCTCCGGTATATACCTCGGATTCCGAAAAATAAGCCCTGTATTCGACATGGTCGAAGCTGTGCCTTTTATACAGAAAATACTGCAGCAGAATTACCGAAACTACCGCAGCGGCGGCCGCCAGAAAGAGCATTGTCAGTCCCCCGTAGGCGCCTTGACCGTATCGATGATGTACTCGATTATTTTGCTGTTTGTATCTCCGACCCTGAGAGTGCTCTGCGCGTGAGCGATGATGCGGTGCGCAAGCACGGGAACCGCCAGAGCCTTTATGTCGTCGGGGATGACGTATTCGCGTCCCTCCGATGCCGCATAGGCTCTTGCCGCATACATGAGCGCAAGCGTTCCTCTGGGGGATATGCCCAGGGTGACGCGGCTGCTTTCCCTCGTCTCCGTTACTATTCTCAGGATATAATCCTTTACCGAATCCGACACAAAGACGGATTTTACGCTTTCGCAGGCATCGACAATATCGTCGCAGGAGCATACGGGAGCGAGCTTCTCAAGAGGTGAGCGCTCGGAATGATCGTTCATCATTCTGAGCTCGCCTTCTCTTCCGGGATATCCCACCGACAGCTTCATGAGGAATCTGTCGGTCTGAGCCTCGGGAAGCGGGAACGTTCCCTGGGACTCGACGGGGTTCTGCGTCGCAATTACCATAAAAGGCTTTCCGGCGGGATATGTAACGCCGTCGACGGTAATCTGGCGCTCTCCCATGCACTCAAGGAGCGCGGATTGCGTTCTGGGAGTAGTGCGGTTGATCTCATCGGCAATGAGAATATTGGTAAAGACGGGTCCCGGCCTGAAAACGAACTCGCCCATCTTCTGGTTGAAATAGTTGATTCCCGTGATATCCGAAGGAAGAAGGTCCGGCGTAAACTGAATGCGGGCGGACTCTCCGGAAATCGATGCCGCCAGGGCCCTTGCCAGCGTGGTCTTTCCCGTGCCCGGGATATCGTCCAGCAGGACGTGGCCTCCGGCCAGCATTGACGTGACGATTAAGCGTATTTCTCTTTTTTTGCCGAAGATGACCTGTCCGATACTGTCGCATATTCCCGAGGCAAGCCCCGATACCTGTTTGATTTCCATGGCATGCGCTCCTTTTCCGATATTCGGTATTAGTGCTCCGCCGGCATTGCGCCGGCGGAAAAACGGGATTCAGTGCTTACTCAAAGCTCTTGAGGAGGTTTTTAAGATAGCTGTCCATCTGCTTCGACTCGGCCTTGAAGAGGCTCGAGTAGGAGGTATAGGTTGCTGCAACCATTGCGTTTCTGAACAGCTGATATGTTCTCTTGTTGAATACGGTGGTATAAAGTCTGCCGAGGTCGAAAACGACGGTCTCGCGGATGAGATCGAACATTTTTCCGGTCTCGGAATCCTGTGCGTACTTGGACTTGAGGGAAACCTCGAAGAGCATGGGAGTTACGGTTCTGTAGCCCTCGGAGGCCAGGGCCTCAAGGACTACGGAGGCATCTTCCTTTCTCTGGGAGGATGTGGAAATACCGTAGAGCGATGCGGGGAAAGCGAGGCAGGTTGCGTAGTTTTCCTGCTCCTTGTCGTATTTGGGAGTTACGGCGATACCGAACTCGACATCGGCGTTGGCAAGGCTGTTCTTGGCATATACCGCGCGGCTCATCGTGAAGAGGGAGCGGTTCGTAAGGAAAACGTCGGGAGTGGAGGTGACGGAAGCCGCGCTTGTAAGGAAGGCATTGGCGCCGGCAATGACGCTTTCGGTCTTCTCGCTGTGCCAGCTGTCGGAGATGACGGGAGTTCCGTCCTCGCCTCTCTCAAGCGTACGGAGACCTGCCCCGTAGAAGAACGGGTCTACGTGTACGGCGCTCGTCGTGTTGAAGCCGTAGATATATTCGGATGAGCCGACATTCGAGGTATCGCATACCGTGTTTGCCATCTCCATGAACTTTTCAAAGGTCCATTCGTTCGCGGCGACAAGATCGTAGGGGCTTTCGAGATTGAAATCCGAAATGATCGACTTGTTGAAGAAGACGGTGTACATCATGTACAGGAGGTTTGTGGAAATGTCGCCGGAGCAGAAGAAGAGCTTGTTGTTGATAGTAGTCTCGTTAATGAGGTCGGCGGGCCACCAGGGCGCGGTAAAGTCCATGGACTTGTATTCGAGAAGGTTCTCGGCAAGTCCGAGTGTGGCTATATTTGCGGTGGTCATGGAGTACGACGCAAATATGTCTATAGTGTCGCCGTTGTTAATTGCATTCTTGACGTAATTCGTGTAAGCTGCATTGTTGTTATTGTTTCCGGGAGTGCTGGAATAGACGATGGTAACGCCGAGTCTGTCCTGGACGTTGAGGTCTCTCTTGAAAATCGCGTTCTCGACAAGGTCGCCGGTCGTTTCGAGAACTTCAAACTCAGTGTTCTCTACGTCGCTCCAGTAAAGGAGGGAGATGTCTCCGCCGAGATTCATTTTTTCGGGAAGCTTGTCAAGAAGATATCCGTTTTCATCGTATATCGAAGCCGTGGTTTCATTGGGCTTGCTTTCTGAGCCTGCCTGAGCGGCGGTTGTGTTTTCGCCCTCTCCGGGCTTATCGGCACAGGCAACCAGAGCAGCTGCAAGCATCAGCAAAGCCAAAAAGCCTGCGGCAATGCGAATAAAAAAGTTCTTTTTCATAGTGTTGGCCTCCTAAAAGATATAATTATATTTATTCAAAGTAATATTATATCACTCTTTGTTTTCGATGTCAAGACTTATCGGCCGTTCATCGGCTCCGCAGCTGTAATAATCGCCCTTCCGCCGCTTATTCTGAAGGAAATATTGAAGCTTCCGTACGTCATTCCGTAAACCCTGCCGGGATCGTCTATATATGACGGTCTCGGATCGTCGGCGATGCAGTCAAGGACTGCCGTCCGCACGTCATCCGGCAGTGACTCAAGCCTGCCGTCCGGGTCATCTGTTTCAAGCCTGTGCGATGCGGGCTCTCCGGCATAGCCTGACCTTGCTTCGGGATGGCTGTCGGAAAAAGGAAGATACGGCTTTATATCGTAAATGGGTGTTCCGTCCAGAAGATCCGCACCTGCAACCAGCACTACGGTCCCCTTGCCTGTTCTCTTCTCCGTTCCTACGAGTCTCACCGACGAGAGTCCCAGACTGTTGGGTCTGAACGGAGACCTGCTGGCAAACACTCCCACACGCCTGTTTCCGCCGAGCCTCGGCGGTCTGACCGTAGGCGAAAAGCCCTCCCTGTGGGAAAGTGAAAAATCAAAAATCAGCCACAGATAATCAAAGCCGTCTAGCTCCCGCAAGGCATCGGGATTTCTGAATTCCGGCTCGAATACTATTTCCGAGACAATTTCGGCCGCCCTTCCGCTCTGTCTCGGGATTCCGAATTTATCCCTGAATTCGTTGTGTATGTAAGCAATGGGCTTTATCTCCATTTTTATCCTCCCGGAGTCTGCGTGACAATGTATTTTATTTTATCACAAATCCGCATATTTTTCTATACTTTTTTGTTTTTTCGGACCATCCTCGGCTTCAAACTCGGTAAAGTGCGGATAACGGCAATAAAAAATCAAATTGTCGCACAATTCGATTGTAATTCCGGTGAAAATATGATATAATATATTTTAACTTTAATTTACTTTTCGGGGTCGGAGTTCTTCCGGCATCGGGACAAGGAGCGACACATGACGGCCATAGAATACAACAGATTGAAAGAAGAAATCGCGCGCCATATGGAGCTGTACTACAATCAGGATGCTCCCGAAATTTCCGATGCCGAATACGATGCTCTCATGCGCACCCTCAAGGCCGCCGAGAAGGAGCATCCCGAATGGATAACGCCCGACTCCCCCTCACAGCGTGTTGGAGAATCCGCAAAGCGCGAGTCAGGCGTGAAAATCACCCATACGGTTCCCATGCTATCCATTGAGGATCTGTTCACCAAGGAGGACGTAACCGCCTGGACCGAAAAGGTTCTCCGTACTCGCCCCGGCTGCACCTTCTCCGCCGAGACACACATCGACGGTCTGTCGATGACCGTGCGCGCCGGCTCGGCTCCCGACGGAGGAATGGACCCCCCGCTTTGCGAAACCCGCGGCGACGGCTTCATCGGAGAAGATGTCACCGCCAACGCTCTTATGATTGAAAATCTCCCCCGCAAAATAGATCTTCCTTACGATTCCCTGGAGCTCCGCGGAGAGGTTTACATGACTCACGACGCCTTTGACCGCTACAATGCTATTCAGGAAGAAAACGGAAAGAAGCCCGCCGCCAACCCGCGCAATCTTGCGGCCGGAACCCTGAAGCAGCTCGATCCCGCTGTCACGAGGGAACGCGGTCTCAGTATTTTCATATTCAATGTTCAGGCGGGCCCCGCGGAGCTCATGAAAAGCCATACGGCCGCCCTCGATATTCTGGAGAGGGCGGGAGTTCCCGTGGTAAAGCACCGTCTTTGCAGGACCGCAGACGACGTCATCGCCGCGATAGACGAAATCGGCGCCATGAGAGGTGAGCTCCCCTACGATATCGACGGAGCCGTAATCAAAATCGATGAAATCGCCCGCCGCTCCGACTTCCCCTCCGGAAGCAAGTATTCGAGCGGACATATAGCCTACAAATATCCTCCCGAGGAGCGTGTCGTTGTCACCGACGATATCGTAACCGCTGTCGGAAGAAACGGCAAGCTCACGTTCACAGGCGTGTTTCACGACCGCGAAACGGGTCTTCCCGCAAGGCTGTGCGGAACCTCTGTCAGCCGTGCGACGCTGCACAACCAGGATTACATAAACGAAATGAGCATAGGAATCGGCGGCGCCTATCTGCTTTATAAAAGCGGCGAAATCATTCCGAAGCTTAACGGCTGCGTAACTCCGCCGGAGACGGTTTTTAAGGCGCCGGAGCTCTGCCCGAAATGCGGCGCTCCGCTTGTGAGAGAGCCGGATACCGCTGACATCAGATGTCTGAATTCTGCATGCCCCGCACAGGTGACGCGCAACATATCGTATTTTGCCTCCCTCAGCTGCATGAACATTCTCGGACTCGGCGAGACTATCGTCGACGCTCTGGTAAAGGAAGGCTTCCTTGCGGACTGCGCCGATATTTATTCGCTTAAGGAGCGCAGAACGGAGCTCATAGAAAAGGGCATCATCGGCAAGGAGAAAAACACCGACAAGATTCTCGAGGCGATAGAAAAATCAAAGTCGGCGGATCCCGTAAGACTTCTGACGGGCCTCGGCATCAGGAACGTGGGCACTTCGGCCTCCAAGGAGCTCATGAAGGAATTCGGCACAATCGAAAGGCTGGAAAGCGCAGCCTATGAGGAGCTCATCGCAATAGCTGACATAGGGCCCACAACCGCCGAACGCATCAGGGATTTCTTTGACAATCCCGTGAACAGACAGCTGATTGCCGACCTCAGGGCAGCCGGTGTGAATATGAGCATGCCCGAGGACACCGCGGCAGGAACCGAGCTTCAGGGGATGACGGTTGTCGTCACCGGCACCCTTCCCACGCTCGGCAGACGCGAGGCAACGGAATACATCGAGCGTCACGGAGGAAAATGCTCCGGAAGCGTTTCAAAGAAAACGGATCTGCTTGTTGCCGGTGAGGCAGCGGGCTCCAAGCTTATAAAGGCGCAGGAGCTCGGCATCAGAATCATCGATGAGGAAGAACTGAGAAGAATCTGCAATGAATAACGGTAATACGGAAGCCGTCCGCGAGCGCAACAGGACCGAGGACGGAGCACTCTATCTTGTGGCAACACCGATAGGAAATATGGCCGACATTTCGGAGAGAGCGCTCAAGGTGCTTTCCGAAGTCAGCTTCGTGGCTGCGGAGGATACCCGCAATTCCGGCCTGCTCCTTTCAAGAATCGGTATAAAAAAGCCTCTTGTTACATATTTTGAACACAACAAAGCATCCGCCGGCCCCGAAATCGTCGCGAGACTTAAGAACGGCGAATCCTGCGCCCTTGTCACCGATGCCGGCACTCCCGCCATCTCAGATCCCGGCGAGGATCTTGTAAAGCTCTGCGCAGCCGAGGGAATCCCGGTCCACCCGATTCCCGGCTGCTGCGCCGGAATCTCGGCGCTCTCCGTCTCGGCTCTGTCAACATCGCGCTTCGTTTTCGAGGGCTTCCTTCCCGTTTCCGGCAGGGAGCGCCGCGAGAGACTTGAAGAGCTGTCTGACAGACGGATGACATCGATTATATACGAAGCTCCGCACAGGCTTATAAAAACCCTGGCCGATATCTCCTCCGTCTGCGGAGGCGACCGAGGAATCTCCGTATGCCGGGAGCTGACAAAGCTGAATGAAGAAATCATAAGAGGCACCGTCGATGAGATTTCCGCGCATTTTGCGGAAACGGAGCCGCGCGGAGAATTCGTTCTTTGCCTCGAAGGCGGCTCGCCCGCTCACGGCAATCCCGAAAGTATGACCGTGGCGGAGCATGTTGACTCATATATCGCCAAGGGCTTTTCCGAAAAGGAAGCCATAAAGGCTGCGGCCCGCGACCGCGGCGTTCACAAGAACGAAATCTATGCGGAGTATAAAATCAAAGGGAAAAGCAGCTGACAGCCACCGTCCCGGAGCTATGCACACGCATCAGAATATCAACCGAAATAGAATTATAAAAGCATAAAAAGGAGTTCACAGATGGAATTTACCAAAAAACGCTGCTGCGTCATAGGCGCAACCGGCATGGTCGGACAGAGACTTCTCCTGCTTCTCGACCACCATCCTTATTTTGAGGTTTCCGCTCTCGCAGCCTCCGCAAGATCCGCCGGAAAGAAATACGGAGAGGCAGTCGGAGACCGCTGGAAGCTTGCCTCGCCCATGCCCGAACAGTATAAAGACATGGTCATTCTTGACTCTGCCTATCCCGAAGAAGTCAAAAAGGTTGCGGATTTCGTATTCTGCGCCGTAAATCTGGACAAAGCCGCCGTCAAAGCGATGGAGGAGGCTTACGCCAAAGCCGAGCTCCCCGTCGTCTCCAATAACTCCGCCAACCGCTGGACTCCCGATGTTCCCATGCTGATCCCCGAAATCAACGCAGACCATCTCAAACTCATCGATGTTCAGAAGAAGAGACTCGGAACCAAGAGAGGCTTCATCGTCGTAAAGCCCAACTGCTCCATTCAGTCATATGTTCCGCTTCTCACTCCTCTTCTCGACTTCGGAATCAAGGAAGTCGTCGCCACCACATATCAGGCCATTTCCGGCGCCGGAAAGACCTTCAGAGAATGGCCGGAAATGATTGACAACGTAATTCCCTACATCGGCGGCGAGGAGGAAAAGAGCGAGCAGGAGCCCCTGAGAGTCTGGGGCAAGGTTGAAAACGGTCAGGTCGTCAAGGCCGAGGCTCCCGTCATCACCACTCAGTGCATCAGAGTTCCCGTTACCGACGGTCACACTGCCGCAGTGTTCGTAAAGTTTGAAAACAAGCCCTCGAAGGAGGAAATTCTCAAGCGCTGGAGCGAGTTCAAGGGACTTCCCCAGGAACTGGCTCTTCCCCACGCTCCCGAGCACTTCATCACGTATTTCGAGGAAGACAACCGTCCCCAGTGCCACACCGACCGTGAAATTTACGGCGGCATGGGCGTGACCGCAGGCCGTCTCCGCGAGGATACTCTCTTCGACTACAAGTTCATCGGTCTTTCTCACAATACCTTAAGAGGCGCCGCCGGCGGATCCGTTCTCACTGCGGAGCTCCTTTTCAGACTCGGCTATCTCGACTGATTTCCTTCAGACACCGTCTGATATACAATACTAAAAATGACTGCCGTCCGTTTTTCGGGCGGCGGATAAGAACGAAAGGTCTGTCACGCTATGAATAAGTTTATCGAATGGATTAAAACAGGCAAAATCATGATGGCCGCCCATCGCGGAGACAAGGACTGCCGTCCCGAAAACACAATTCCGGCATTTCTTCACGCAATCGAGCTTAATGCCGACGGTATCGAAACCGATATACATCAGACCCGCGACGGTGTCCTCGTCATGATGCACGACCACGATGTCGACCGCACCACCGACGGCACCGGAAGAGTATGCGATATGACTCTGGAAGAAATCAAGAAGCTTGATGCCGGTATAAAAAAGGGCGAGGAATACCGCGGAACCCGCGTTCCCACCTTTGAGGAATTCCTCGATGTCGTTGAGCCTTATCCGGATCTTCTTCTCAATCTCGAGATCAAGGACTACCCCGATGTTGAAGGCGACATCTGCTACTCCACCGCAGACAAGGTCATAGAGGCCGTTGAAAGACGCGGCATGGGTGACAGAATCATGTTCAACTGCTTCTCCTGGCAGGTTCTCAAATATGTTCATGAAAAATACGGAGATAAGTATCCTCTCCACGGCTTCTATCCCGATTCTCTTATGCGCAAGCCTCAGGAAAACGTTTATCCTTATCTCACATACGCATGCCTCTTCCCCTGCGTAAAGAAGGCCGACGGCACCGCGGACTGGTCGCCCCGAAAGGTAAACGAGCTTTGCACTCCCGAGCAGTTCAGAGAGGTTAAGGATACTCTCGGCGTCGAGCCCTGCGTATGCTTTATAAAGGATACGCCTGAGCTTATGAAAAAGGCTGTCGAAATGGGCGCCACAATGTTTACCTGCAACAATCCGGAGCGTGCAATCGCAATCTTAAAGGAACTGGGACTCAGAGACTGATTTCCGGCTGAATACAGAACACGGGGAGTTTTTAAAAGCTCCCCGTGTTCTGTATTGACTTATAATATTTCGGAAGAGGCATTTCTTTTTCAGCAAGTGCCGGTCCCCCTGCATTTTCAATGCCGGGGGCTTTTCGGCTGGAAAACAGATATGCATGTTAAAAGCACGGATATCCTCAGCAGGTCCGTTTTTATTTTGGATGAAACGATTCCGTTTCTTTATTTGCATGCGGTATCGTCCCTACCTGCTCCGACATTCATAAATGATAATCAATATTCCGTTATTTTTACCGAATATATGTTTTCAAACCACAGCTTATCCGCGGCTCCGGCGAGAAGAATGAATTTGTCAGTCGGATTGAACTCCTCGATTTTTCCTGTTATATACACGTTATGAAAGGCGACATAGCAATAAATTCTTACGGTCATGCCCTCCCTCAGTCTGGAAAGCTGCTTAGAGAGCACATTTTCCTGCTCTTCCGAAAGCTCTCTCTTTTCTTCGCGCAGATGTCTTTCCTCTCTGTCGCGCAGAGCTTCCGACAGTCCCTTCATTGCGTCGAAGGGAAGAAACTGCTTGGCTCTTTCACCTCTTGTCATAATCTTCACCTCCGGCTTTCTTAGTGTTTTCCTCAGCCGACTTTTCTTCTTCGCGCTTAGCTTTTCGAGTTTAGCTTCTTCAAGCTTAGCTTTTCGCGCTTAGCTTCTTTGTGCTTTGCATCTCTGCGCTTTGCTTCTTCAAGCTTAGCTTCTCTGTGCTTGGCTTCTCCGAGCTTAGCTTTTCGCGTTTTGCTTCTTTGTGCTTTGCATCTCTGCGCTTAGCTTCTTCAAGTTTAGCTTCTTCAAGTTTAGCTTCTTCAAGTTTAGCTTTTCGAGCTTAGCTTTTCGCGTTTTGCTTCTTCGGTGCTTAGCTTCTTCAAGTTTAGCTTCTTCGGCGCTTTTTCAGCAGCTTTCTTTTTTGCATCCGGCGTACGCTTCCGGCATGTCTCCGAAGCCCGCCCTGTGTCCGCCTATCATCTCATTGCGCTCCCGCATTGTTCCGTCGCAGGTGAAGCTCGATGCCCGCATCAGAGCGTTTTTTCCGAATCTTCCGTGTATATCAATAAGAGTTTCTTCCTTCAGCCGTTCTTTTTCCAGCTTTTCGGGATCTGTAAATATATCATAGCCTATTCCTCCGGCATCGGTCAGGCCTTCAAAGGAAATTGCCAGCCGTCTTATCGGGATGTCTTCCGCAACACTCCCGTAAAGCCTGCACGCGTATTCTCTTAATATGCTGTAGCTGTTATTGGCCTGCGGAATTCTTATACTCCCGCTCGACGGCTGCTCTCTGTCTCCGGAATACGCAACCGTAACCGAAAGCTTTGAGCACACGTATCCTCCGGATATAAGCCTGTGACAGCCCTGCTCAACCATCTCGCACAGTACGGTCGCCGCAGCTTCCCTTGTATAGTCATGCGGAAGTATCTGCGACGCGGAAAATGATTTTGAGCTGCTTTTATATTTCTTTATATCGCTTATAAGGCAGCTTTCACGTCCGTATGCATGGTCTATAAGCAGCTCGGAATTTACTCCGAAAAGCTTATGCAGCAGAGCCGGATCCGCCATCGCTATACCTCTCATTGTCCTTATCCCGCATTTTTCAAGCCGTGCGGCGGTTCCTGTGGATATCTGCCAGAAATCCGTTATGGGCTCATGATCCCAAAGCCCCTCAATATATCTTTTTTCGGTAAGAATTCCTATTCGGTCCGGAGAGTGCTTGGCCGTTATATCGAGAGCTATTTTTGCAAGATAGAGATTTGTGCCGATTCCTGCGGTCGACGGAATTTTAAGCCTTGTCGAAATTTCGGAAATCATTTTGGCAGCAAGCTCCCGCGCCTTCATTCCGTACATTTTCAGATATGAGGTTACATCTATAAAGCTCTCGTCTATCGAATATACATGTATATCCTCAGGCGAAAACCAGTCGAGATACAGGGCGTAAATATCCGCGGCATATTCTATATAAAGCTGCATTCTCGGAGGTGCCGTAATGAACCTGACATCCCCCGGAATATCGGACATCCGGCATCTGTTTTTTATTCCCAGCGCCTTCATTTTAGGGCTGATTGCAAGACAGATCGCATTTTTGCCGCGTGTTTCATCAGCCACAACAAGACAGGTTTCAAACGGATTCAGTCCCCGTTCCGCACATTCCACCGAAGCGTAAAAGCATTTCATGTCTATGCAGAAAAAGCAGCGTCCGGAGTGCTCCGCACGGTCGCCGAGCACCTTCGTTTCGGACCTTTCGGTATAAATCTGCTGCTCTGTGTCAATCCGCATTTTTGATTATCTTTACCGCAATTCCCTGCACCGTGCAGTCGTCAACATATATCGGCTTCATCGTTCTGTTTTCGGGCTGAAGTCTCACCCTGTGTTTTTCGGGCTCGGGGTAATACCGTTTAAGAGTAGCTTCTCCGCCGGTCAGGGCAACCACAATCTGTCCGGGCGCCGCCGTATCCTGGCGCTTTACAAGGACTATGTCTCCGTCATCGATTCCGGCCTCTATCATGGATTCTCCCTTGGCTCTGAGCATATACATTTCCCCGCTTCCGAATATCGCGACCGGAAGCCTCATATATGAATCCACGCTTCCGTCGGCAATGTTGGGCAGTCCGCACGCAACCTGTCCCAGCATGGGAACCCTTACGGTTTCGGAAAGCGTTTCGTATTGCTCGAAGGTCTTTATGTTTCTTCGTCCGCTGCCGCACACAAGCCCCTTTTCCTTCATTTCGGCTATATATCTCGATGCGGAGCTCTTGGCTATTCCCACATTGTCCGCTATTTCCTGAAGAGTCGGGCAGCTGCCGTCGGATTCACGGCACTCGTTTATGAAATCTATTATCTTTTCAATTGTTTCGTTGCTTTTGCTTCTCATTTCTGCCTCCGGTCCGCATTACCCGGCCGCTTTTTATCACCGCGGTTCTAAACGGAACTTATGTTTCGTTTAGAATTATATCACTTTTCGTGTCTCCTGTCAAGTGTTTTTCGTTAAATATCGCAAAAATCAAAAAGCCCCGGAAATCTTTCCGGCGAAATCGAGTATGAGGCTACCCATTATTTGAGCAGCCGACCTCTCACACCACTGTACGTGCCGTTGTAAAGAGTCAAGTAAAATGCAGAAAAATTCGCCACAAAATACATAGTAAATATTTCGCGTAAAAAAGTCAGTATTCCATTATTGTACACTATTCTCCTGTTTTCTGTTTAACTCTACGGTAGAGTTTTGTAGAGTTGGCGCCAACTCTATCGCAGTGTGTGAATAGTATAC
>JAKSPQ010000032.1 GCA_024404665.1 Clostridia bacterium | reverse complement strand
AAGGATGCTGCCTACATCATCTCCAGAATCAACGGCTTCACCTATGTAGAGACCAAGTTCGATCCCTACTCCGAGGAGGTTTCCATCGTTCGCGAGGTTCGCTTCTCCAAGGGTCCCAGAGGAAACGTCCGCTGCTACGGCGCCGACAACGTTCCCGAAGGCGTTGCCATCATGAAGCTTGAGAACGTCGGTGTTTCCATCACCGGTAACTCCACCAACCCCACCAGATTCCAGCATCCCGTTGCCGGAACATATAAGAAATGGTGCGTTGAGAACGGCGTAAAGTACTTCTCCGTTGCTTCCGGCGGCGGAACAGGCCGTACACTCCATCCCGATAACATGGCTGCAGGTCCTTCCTCTTACGGTATGACCGACACCATGGGAAGAATGCACTCCGACGCTCAGTTTGCCGGATCCTCTTCCGTTCCCGCTCACGTTGAAATGATGGGTCTCATCGGTATGGGCAACAACCCGATGGTCGGCGCTACCGTTGCCGTAGCCGTTGCCGTCGAGGAAAGCGCTAAGTAATTTTAAAAAATCAGACTGTTTTCCGCGGCTCGCATGGCCGGGGTAGGTTTGAATATCAGTCCGGCACGTCGGCCGAAAGGCGACGTGCCGTTTTTTGTCCGGAATCCGGACTCATTTTGTTAATCTGTTTACAAAATGTCATAAAGCTTGCTTATAAAAACAATGCGGCAGAATCTAATATCGGTATTCCGCTTTTTCTGCGGTCAGCTTATCTTTTTTGAATATCAAAAAGATACCCTGACGCGTCAATTCGATTTTTATTGATTTTTCCGATATAATGTTGTACAATATTACTGTCAATCCCACAAACTCAGGGGCAAACCATAGAAAAAAGAGGGTCTCCGATGAAAAAGAACATTAAGATAAAGAAAATAACAAAACGCATTTTGCGCACAACAGTTTCTTCCGTTCTTGCGGTGTTACTGTTTTCCGCGTTCACGGGCTGCGGCAGCGGCTCGGTTTCCGATACTGAAAGCAACACAACGACATTCGTCCCCGGCACCTCGGGCTCCGACACCGCGCCGAACATCGATCCGTCCTCCTGTTTCCTCGGTGAAGCCCCTCTGTCAGATTATTCGATTATTTACGATCCCGAGAGTGTTTATTCCGTACGCGGAGCGCAGCTGATAGCATCGGCAGTATTTGAAGGATACGGGCTAAGGCTCGATATCAGACCGGACACCGCCTTGCAGGGCAAGTACGAAATCATCGTCGGCGATACAAAAAGGTCCGAAAGCGCTTCGGTTGTATTCGGGGGCGTCGGCAACGGATACACAGTCGCCGACGAAGGCGGCAAACTGATTGTAAAATCCTCTTCCCCGGCTTTTCTTTTAAAGGCCTGCGAGCTTCTCTCGGACGGCATTGCGGGCAGCAGCATTCCGGATTTTGATAAGCTTCCCTCGGGATACAGGAGCGACATAGCCATTGACGCAAAACAGCTTATTGGGGCCTCCCCATCTGCGTCTACGTCAGCTGCCGAGGGCGCTGATCTGCGCATCATGTCCTTCAATATTCTCCATGAGAATTATAACGATAAGCTCCCGATATCCGGCAGAGACTGCGCGGTAGCAAACGCCATAGCCGCTTATGCCCCTGATGTTGTAGGTCTCGAAGAAGTTTCCGAGGCCTGGCACGATGCCCTTAACAGCATATTCAAGGGCAGCTATGCCTTTATCCCCGATGATGTCGGAGGCACCGGAAGAAGCTATTCCACGGTCTTTTACAATACTTCAAAAGCCGAGCTGCTCGAATACGGCACCAAGGTTTACGATGCCGCAACAAACGACTATCTCAGAAATCTTACATGGGCAAGATTCAGAAGAATCAGCGACGGTCAGGAATACATTGTCACCGCCACGCACTGGGACATAAACTCACACGAGGCGGACAGAGTCCTTCAGGCGAAGGAAAACGCGGTTCTTTTAAATACGCTTGCGGAAAAATACGGTATTCCGATTTTCAGCTGCGGAGATTACAACCGCGGAGAAACAACGGCTGAATTTACGGGATTTTTAAAATCCACCGGCATGAAGGACGCAAAGCTTCAATCAATTGCCTCAAAAAGGCACGGAACCGTTGGGGCAACTTCGCATAAAATCGGAGCCATGCCCACCGTAACCTCAGGCACCTCCGGAATAGACCACACCGTTTATTCGGATTCGGCAGAAATAATGTATTATTCCTCCGTCACTGATATCGCAGCCCTCAGAGCCTCCGACCACTGCCCTATCATCGCGGATTTCAAAACGGGAAGCACTCGTAAAACCGATGCTCCGGCCATAGCTCCCGCAAGCCATCTGCCGCTCTTCCCGCTCTGCGACGATCCGTCATCGGTCAGCAGAGTCCCGGACGGAAAAGGCAACGCCACGTCTCCGTTCATCATCTCTGATACAGAGGAGTTCGTTTTTTTCCGCAACGCGGTGTGCGCCGGCAACAGCTTTGCGGGAAAAACCGTAGCGCTCGGAAACGACATTTCGGTTTCCGGTTCGGAATGGGTTCCCATCGGAAGCGAAGGCTATCCTTTCTGCGGAACCTTTGACGGAAAAGGCCACACGGTATCCGGGCTTAACATAACCCAGGAACACTCATATTGCGGTCTTTTCGGACTTATCAAATCATATACGGTCAACACGGCATCCGTTAATAATCTCACTGTCGAAGGAAGTATCACCTTGGATGTGCAGCGCGGAAACGCACTGATCGGAGGACTGGCGGGCTCAATAGGCTCCGGAGTGGATACATCGGCAAAGACGAAGATAACATCTGTCACTTCAAACGTTTCGATTACGGTAACCGGCGGAATCCGCGAGCCCAGAGTCGGCGGCTTTGGCGGGAACATCCACAATGCCGTGCTCACCGACTGCAGCTTCACGGGCAGCATAGGCCTGTCCATAGCAGGCTCCGCAAGGACAGGCGGATTTGCCGGTCAGTCATATGCCTGCGATTATCAGAGGTGCAGAAACTCAGGCAGCGTGAAAGCAGTCTCTGAGGGCGGAAGCGCATATGTCGGAGGAATTGCCGGCATCGCGTCATACACCGAATACGGGAATACGGTGATGCGGCTGTGTGTCAACGATGGCAGCATTACCGCTTTATCCTCCGGCGCCACGGCGTTTGCCGGAGGAATAACAGGCCAGGCCTACTCCGCCGGCGCCGAGGTCGGCGTTACAATAAAGGACTGTCTGAATACCGGAGCCGTGACCGCGACGGTAAAAAGCGGCTCAAAGCTCGCGTACGGAGGAGGCATCATCGGCTACTGCAACAGGAAGAAGATGACGGTCGACGGCTGCGTAAACATCTCTTCCGCAATCACGGGAAACAGCCCCTCCGGACCCAGGGCCGGCGGAATCGCGGGAGTATTCAATTTGGCCGACGACGGCGGAACGCTTCTTATAAAGGACTGCACTACGGTCGGAGCGCTCTCAGGCTATTTCAAGGGAACGATGTCGGGCAATAAGGAAAATGCCTCTCCTACGGAAGCAAAAACAAAAGCCGATGAGCTCAGAAGTATGATGAGCGCGGCAAACTGACAAAAGCCCAAAGCCCCTCTGACACGGGCGCTGCCGCTCCGCGATATTTGCTTCATCGGTTGTTTGCCGAGAACACCCCGGATTAAAAAGCAGGAACTTTCAGCCCCGGATTATAAAAAAACAGATTCTTTTTCTGAAGAAAAACAGCGGATGTTTGCCCGGTTTGAAACCGAGTAAGCATCCACTGCTTTTTTATAACGATTTATTGCGAAGCCTTTGCTATCAGTAATTCGGATATTTACGCAAGACCATCCGAGACCTTAAAGACAGAAAAACGTTTTTTGCGGACCGCCGTTATTTGTCATTCAGATACTTTCGGAAGAATACAATCTGAAAAGGTACGGACACAAGGAAAGTCAGGAAATCCGCGCCGGGCTGAAGGAGCTGCACTCCGGTAAGTCCGAGCCTGCCCGGAAGGAGCAGAACCAACGGAAGAAAGCACAGGCCCTGTCTGCAGGAGGCGAGTATTGTCGCGCGGACTCTGAAGCCCAGGCACTGATAAAGCTGGTTAACATAGGTTGAATAAGCCATAAATGGGATGACGGCACACGCGTATAGCAGAGCAGTTTTTCCGATTTCGATTACATCGGGATCAGCCTTACGGAAAAAAGACATTATCTCTCCGGGAAACAAGGCTACAAAAGCACCTGAAATCATGCACATGGCCGTTCCGAGAACCACCGCGACCTTAAATGAATCCTTTGTGCGTTTTTTGTTTCCGGCCCCGTAATTATACCCGGCAACCGTCTGAAAGCCCTGGCCTATACCCAGTGTGGCATTTCTGACAAGAAGATACACCTTATACGATATAGACATTGCGGATACCGCAGCATCTCCGTAAACGCCCGCGCATCTGTTCATAAGCGCCGCCGAAAGGCTGGCAAGCCCCTGACGGCAGATTGTCGGGAAGCCTGTGGAGAGTATTGAATAATAAACTCCGAAGTTTTTGCTGACTTTGGCGGGAGAGAGCGATACAACGCTTTTTTTAGTGACATAAGGAATTCCCAGAATCACAAAGCTCGTAAGCTGGCTGAGAGCGGTCGCAAGCGCCGCTCCGGATATTTTCATATCAAAAACAAATATGAAAAGCGGGTCCAGAAGAATATTCAGTATGCCTCCCGCGCACAGCCCTATCATTGACCTTGTCGCGTCGCCGGACGATCTTGTCACAATATTCAGCACAAAAGCGCCGCACATCACAGGTGCCGCAATGAGTATATATCTTGCGTAGTCGCAGGCATAGGGGAGCATTGTGGGCGTAGAGCCCAAAAGCTTCATTAGGGGTTCAAGGGAAACCAGGCCGAAGACGGCTATCAACAGTCCCGTGACAACGGCTCCGGCAAAAGCGGAGGACGCGATGACGTCGGCATCTTCTTTTTTCTTTGCTCCGAGTCTTCGGCTCACAAGACTTCCGGCTCCCATGCCGAAGCCGTAGCCGAAGGCCTGTATCAGTGACTGAAGCGCAAAAGCCGCGCCCACCGCGGCAGATGCCGATGTATCTATCTGTGAAACGAACCACGTATCCGCGGTATTGTAAATAACGGTAACCAGCTGTGATGCCAGCGCCGGAAGTGCCAAGCTCACAGTCAGCGGAAGTACCGGTGTTTCTGTCATACGCTTATGCTGCTCCGCTGCAGTAACATTATTCAGTATTGCCATTTTTCTCGCCCGAAGCGAACGGCCGGGTGACTCATGCATGCGTCTTCCTGCTTTTCTCAAAATGGTCAGGACGCCGTTTTGGGAAAAGAAACAATCAGACGGTCACATGCTTTTCATCGGAGTGTTATTTGTTCGCTTCAATTCATAAATACAAGTCCTGATTCCTTTCCGGATCTTTCATATAGTCTGTGCGATACCGAAAGCACCGTACGGTTCACAGATGCGGCCTTTATGGATGACAGGACCGCATCCTCCGTAACGGAGTCCAGATTCGCCGTTATCTCGTCGAGAAGCAGTATCCTAGGTTCCAGAACCACGGCTCTTGCCACTGACATAAGCTGCAGCTGTCCCTCCGAAAGCGATATAGCGTCAAAGCGGGTTTCAAGTCCGTTTTCAAATCCGCCGACAAGCTCCTCGAGACCTGCGATTTTCAGTGCGTTTTTCACCTTTCCGTCGTCCGCACGCGGGTCTCCCAGCGTAATCTGGTCTCTTATGCTTCCGGGAACCGGCCTGAAGCCCTGTTCCACATATCCGAAAATCAGTCGCTTTTCGCTGTCCGGGATATCGTCCGATGGGATTCCGAACACCTTGCAGGACCCGCGGTCCGGACTGTACAGCCCCTCCACCAGCTTAAGACAGGTGCTCTTCCCCGCCCCGGTTCTTCCGGCAAGCGTTATGTTGGCCCCGGTCCCGATTTTCAGGGAAAAATCATCGATAACCGGAGTATCCGGTGTATAACGGAACGAAAGCTTTTCGATATCTATGGCCATCGGCACCGAGCTTAAGGCAGAGATATCATCGTTTTCGGTACATTCACAAAGGTTGACTTCACGTTTCTCCGCCCCTTTGGCGGTCCGGCTTATACCCTCGGGAATTTTTCTCTCGTCAAGAGCTAAGAAGCCGTCAATTCTCTTTATACCGGCAACAGCCGACTGGATGTTCTGAATCTCCATTCCTATGCTCTCTATCGGCCCGAAGATTTTTCCGATATATGCGACAACCGCCACGCTCGTTCCGACACTCATTCCGAAGAACGATGAGGCCCCCGTAACATTTGATGCCATAATCATGACAAAGGCCACAAGGCCCGCGCTGAACGCGGTTATTACGGGCGAATAGACCGCATCGCAGAAATTCGACTTTTCGGCCGCGTCAAAGCCTGCTTTGACCGCGCTGCCGTATCTGTCCTCGGCGAATTTTTCGCATCTGTAAACCTTTACAGTTCTTATATTCTTCAGAGTTTCAGGCAGAATACCTACCGCCTCAGCAGCAGCTCTGCGCCCCTCCGAATGAGCCTTGAGCGCCGTCTTTTTAAAGAAACGTGTAAAATAGTACACTGCGGGAAATGCGGGAATGAGCACTATGGCCAGTCCCATATTCCTGCGGCATATCATTATCCATATTCCGATTACACTTACGATGTCCGCCGTCATGCCGATGATGCCGGATTCAAAAAGCCTCTCCACGGTGCCAACGTCGCCCGTAATCAGAGATACCGTATTGCCTGTCTTTTCGCTTGCCAGCGAAGACGACGGCAGCCTTTGTATTTTCAGACAGACCTCGCTTCTCAGAGCATGCGTCAGCCTCTGCCCGAACACCGTAATAAAGACCTCGCGCGCGGACTCCGAAAGTCCGGCTGCGGCAGTTGCAGCAAAATACAAAAGACCGAGGCTTAACGTGTCAATTGCGGGCTTATTTCCGGGATTCGTAAGCAAATCAACCGCTTTTTCAAGAATTGCAGGCGGAATAAGCCCGAAAACAACGGCAGCTCCGACAGAAAACAGCAGCGCGAGTGTTACAGACCAGGATTTTGAGGCTTCTTTAAGCACACACCCGAGGACACTGTATCTGCGTTTTGTCACATTTTTATTCTTATTCATGGGAGACCTCCTCAGTTCCGCACTGAAGGCTGTAAAGTCTTCTGTACAGCTCATTGGTCTCAAGCAGCGTCCTGTGGTCAGATACACAGGCACTTCCGTCTCCGGGAAGGAAGATAACACCGTCAAGCTCCGGGAACACCGCGAGTCTGTGTGATATGAGAAGAATAACGGAATCAGGAGCCATACGCTTCAGCCCGTCCATTATTTCCCTTTCGGTTTTCATGTCTGTGGCCGAGAAGGGGTCATCGAGCACCAAAAGCGGAGCGCCGGAATACAGCACACGGGCAAGAGCCACTCTCGCCTGCTGGCCTCCCGAGAGCATAATGCCTCCGTTTCCGACTCTTGATCTGACACCCTCGGAGAAGCCTTCGATCTCATCGCTGAGTCGGACGGTTTCAAGAACCTTCTCAAGTCTCTCTCCTCTTTCATCGGTGTCATCGCCGAGGCGGATATTGTCCTCGATGCTTCCGTCAAAGAGCTCAGGAGAATGCCCCATATACGCAACGGTGATATGTTTTTTATCGGCGATTCTGTCGCGAAGAGAAACTCCTCCGAACTCAATACTGCCGGTATAATCGCATTCGCAGATAAAGCACCTGCCGAGTGCTGTCTTTCCCGATGCGATTTCGCCTGTTATTCCGATGATATCTCCGGGTTTGGCGGTAAACTCAATGTTGCGGAACATCGGTTCTTTTCCGGGATATGCAAAGCTCAGGCCCTTTACCGACAGCACGCCGCTCTTTTCGGGAATCGGAAGCTCAGCATCCGCGCTCTCACTGAGTCTGGGCTTTATTCTCCTCCACGACACTCCCGCCTTCTGCACGGACTTAAAAAGCTTGGCGGTTTTTGAGGCCTTCGTGGACAGTCTGAGGAAAAGCGATATGAACGTTGTGAAAGCGGCTATATCCCATACGGCCGTGCCGATCCCGGCAACGTTTCTTCCGCCCATCCAGATGGCAAAAATCACTCCTGCCGTGGAAATCACCTTATAAACCGGTGTCATCGCGGTTTCCCAGACATTCGACATTATGCTCTTTTTCTCAAAGTCGGAGAAGTTCTTTTCAAGCATTTCGCGTCTTACGTCCTCCACGCCGTATGCCCGATATGTCACCGCGTTATTTACGCGGTCCACGACTGCGGAATTCAGCGCGGATGCGCTTTCTTTGGCCTCCGCAGTTCTGGTCTGCACTGTTTTTTTCATACGCTCCGCGCAAAGCATGGCAAGAGGCGAGAAGCCCGTGCAGATCAGAGCAAGCAGCGGATCGTACCGGAAAAGCATGCCTACGTAAACAATCAGCGCAAGTCCCGTGTCGAATATTTCCGTAAGCGCCTTGCGCATTCCCTCGGCACAGGCCTCAACATCGTTTACGGCCTTGGTTATTTCGTCTCCCGCTGCCCCTGCGCCGCCGTTCAGCATCGACCGGAAAATCATGCGCTTCATACGCAGGCCCGTATTGTTGGCAAATTTCCTGACGTAAAGTCTTTTTACCGCACGGGCCGCCTGAACAACGATTATCACGGCAAAATATGCCGCGGCAGTCTTTATCATGACGGAGGGCGCCGCACGTCCGTCGAGGATGTCGGCAAAGCGTCCGGCCAGCTGTCCTTCAAACCACGGACCCGCACCTAGTCCCAGGTTGTAAATTATTCCTCCGAGAGTCGTGAGTAAAACGGTCCGCCACTCTTTTCTGAACCAATATGAAATATCGGACGGCCCGTTCTTATGCCCCTTTTTCTTACTCATCCGCTGAAACCTCCGGGAAAATCAACTGTTTTTGCAAAAAACATGCCGCTGTTATTGCTTTGTTTATCGGCATTCCCCAAGTGCTGAAGAATGCTTTTTTCCGACAGAGCCCCGTAAAATTTGTGTCCTGAAATCTCCGTTCCCAATAACCGAAACGGCGCTCCTCAGCCGGTCAACCGTACAGCCGTATATAATATAATTTTAATAGCATAATATTATATCACCGCTTAAATACAATGTCAACCCATTCTTCCGTTCTGCGCACGGAGCACGGAAAACGAAACAGTTGATTTATCCCGGAAAATATGCTATAATAATGCAAAATCACGTGAAAGGCATCTTTGAAAAATGGAAAAAATCAAAGTATTCACAAAAATCAGAGCAGCGGCGTTATTTATGGCAGCCTGCATGCTCTCGCTGCCGCTGATATCATGCACAGGAGACGTGGGAGACGCTTCATCATCGACAGAATCCACAACGGCTCCCGATGTTTCCGAAACTGCCGAAAGCTCAGACGCTCAGACTGACTCTCAGATTACATCGGCTCCCGTAAGCACCGGCGCCGTGACAACCGAAGCACCGGCTGTTACCGATGCCCCGACAGACGGGGGCTTCAGCTTCGAGGCGGAATGGAAGCTCGGCTATGTTGGCTCATCCACTCACTCGTCATATAAAAACACTCTTAACACATCGGGCGGCATGTACTCATATTCGTCCATAATACGAATCCCCTATGCGGGTACCACCGTTTCGTTCACCGATGACAACACAAATTCCAACGGCGACAGCGCCTACGCATCGGCAGCCGCCTATGTATTCTCAAGCTGGAAACAGGAAAACGGAACCTGGGTTATCGATCTCGGAGGCTACAACGCATCCGGAAGCACCGCCGATTTCACCGATAACGGCGGCTCGCGCACATACACCTATACGACCGTGAAGGACGGTGAATGCCTGAGACTCGGTTACAGATCCGGTCAATCGACATCGTTCACACCGTCGGCATTCCCCGTAATCAATATCAAAGGAAAAGCCAACGCCGAGAAGGTCGATGAAGACTCCGCGCCCGCCGGCGGCTTCGAATACGATAAAAACGCGACGGTTTCCTCTGCCGCCTGGCACTCCGGCCACGTCGGCTCAGATCAGAATCAGTTCGGCTACACCAACGTAATCAACGACGGTGCCGGCGCATATGCTTATACCGACGTCATCGAGCTCGGTCCCCGTGGCACCAAGGCCGTCTTTGTGGATCCTCACATGGGTTCGACGTCGAACAATGCCTACTGTGTTTCGTCATGGAAGAAGGACGGCGGCTCCTGGGTATTTTATGCCGACGGCGCCAATTTCGCGGGCATTCCCGAGGCGATAGTAAGCGCTAAATCCAGCATCGGAAGCGTTTACACCTACATTTCAACCCTCGACGGCGAATGCATAAGATTCTGCTACAGATCTGACGGAGCCGAAAAGACGTCATCCGCTCCTAAAATTTATATATCGTCCACCGATGAAAAGGGCACGCTGGAACAGATCAATTCCATGTACTCGGATCTTAACGAATGGATTTCGTCAGACAAAAGCCGCTCTTATTTCGAGGCTCTTGAAGCCCAAAAGGTACTGTTCATAGGCGACAGCTATTTTGCCGGAAACGGACTCGACCAAAATTACGTGTGGCCTGCTCTCCTCGGAAAGAAGTACGGTCTGTCGTTCCTTAATGCCGGAGTAAACGGCTCGATGATATCAAACTATGTCAGCGGACACAACCCGATGGTTGAGAGATACAAATCTCTGCCCGCCGGGGAATACGACATCATCGTTCTTGAGGGCGGAAAGAACGATTACAACCAGAATGTCCCCATCGGCCAGAATAATTCAACAAGCACAAAGGATTTCTGCGGAGCCTTAAGAGCCGTAATAACCGGACTTCAGAGCAAATATCCGGGAGCTATGATAATATGCGTAACCCCCTGGGAAATAGGTTCGGCAACCAACGGCATAGGCAATACCGTCTCTGCTTACGGAAACGCCATGATTAAGCTATGCGGAGAAATGGGCGTCCCCTGTATCAACGCGATGGATCCGGCTTCCGGAGTACTTATGACCGATGCCCGTTTCCGCGTGAAATACTGCATGACTCCGAGCGATATATCGCATCTTAACGCAAAAGGACATCAGCTCGCCTTCCCATATTTTGAAGAAAAAATAGCCGGGGCCTATACGGAATTCAAAAAATAAGTCCCCCGGAGGTCTTTCGGCAGAAGCCAATCGAACGGAATATAACAGAATATAAATAATAAACCGTTTATAAAGCAATAACCCCATTATAAAACCGGCACCCGAAAAGAGTTTCTGGTGCCGGTTTTCTTATGCAGTTTCTGATTTACCGCGCGCTCACCTTCGGTTTTTTCGCGCCGATTTTATTTCGCGGATTCCTTTACTCCGAATTAATTCATGTCAATAACGGAATTACCTGAGCTTCAGATGCATCCATTACTGACAATACTCATTTTTCCGTAGGTTTTTATTCCAGGGGAAGCCTTCAGTCATGAAGCTTAATATTATACAGACGTCCCTTTTTAACGTTGGTATTGATATATAGACTGCCGTCAGGAGCGAAGGCGCAGCATTCAGGCTCCTCGGCTCCGAGGATGCTGTCCACAAGATTCACGGCCTCAGTGTGTCCTGTCTTCGCATCGATTACGCGCATGCCGTCGTCATACTTCAGTCCGCAGCCGAACATGAAATATACCTTTCCGTCATGAACGGTTCCGCCCTGAGTAAACAGTATATCAAAAGGCAGGATGTGCTGGAACAGAATGTCGGACGGCCGCAGAACAACCTGCGGCTCCGTTGTGTCCGGGAGTCTGAAGGCTGTGAGAATATAGTTGTTGCTGTCGTATAAATGCAGAAAATCCTTAGTAGTGCGGTATCTGGCGGAGAACATGTAAAGGAGACCGTTTTCGGCATCGGGAAGATATGCGGGCCAGCCCCATGCCGGAGTGCTGAAAGAAGTTTCTTCAATTCCGTCGTTGTTGTAATATATTCTCTGTACGAGCCGTGATGAAGCCGAGGCTCCCTCTCCCAGTAGCTCCTCCACTGCGCAGTACGCAATAAATCCGGTCTCGTCCTTCTCTCCGCTGTTGCCCGCCTGAATGTACATGAGATTTCTGTCTCCGTTTTTCACAAACACAAGGTCGTTCGCATGATTGATATAGCGCTTGTCGGGACCGTCGCAGTAGGATCCGAGTCTGAAGGCAGTCAACGGCTCGGGCTCGCGCGTTTCCATATCGTAAACCGCGCAAATGCCGGTGTGAAACAGCTGATAGCCGTATTTTCCGCAAATTCCGAAGCCCTGAACGGCTCTGCGGACTCCCGTCATCGCCTCAGTCGGATTATTCATATCCATGTAATGCTCTATCGTATAATTCATAATGCTCTCCTCTTTCGTTTTCGAATAATCAATGCTTCTTTATTTTATCACAAAACACCGGATAACGCAATATTTTTTAAAAACGATGATCTTGTCGTCCCGAAATTCATTTTTTTATTGAAAAATAATCTGATAAGTGGTATAATTTGATAAAACACACCGCCGGTCTTTATTTCGCTGAAAAGAGAATGCTTATGAGTAAAAAGTCACCCGAAAAAAAAGAAGACAGGTCCCGCGGACTTTTGACTGCCACCGAGCTTCAAAAGCTTTATCCCGGTGCGCAATGCTCCCTGGAGTGGCGCGAGCCCTGGCAGCTTCTGATAATGGGCAGGCTTTCGGCTCAGTGCACGGATGCAAGAGTCAACATCGTCTGCAGGGAGCTGTTTTTAAAATATCCGACTCCCGAATCCGTCGCCGATGCGGACATCGGCGAGCTTGAGGAAGCCGTGAAGCCCTGCGGACTTTACAGAACCAAGGCAGCTTCAATAAAAGCCGCCTGCCGCATGCTCATCGACGATTTCGGCGGAGTCCTTCCGCGTACCATGGATGAGCTTCTTCTCCTCCCCGGAGTCGGAAGAAAGATTGCAAATCTTCTTCTCGGAGACGTGTACGGCATTCCGGGAGTGGTTGCGGATACCCACTGCATCAGAATCTGCGGACGCCTGGGATTTTATCCCGAGACCCTCAAGGACCCCTTAAGGGTTGAAAAAATACTCTCCGAAGAGATTCCTGCCGAATATCAGACGGACACCTGCCACAGGCTTGTGGATTTCGGAAGAGACATATGCCGCGCACGGCAGCCTGAATGCGACAGATGTCCGGAAAAGCTGAAATCAATATGCACGCATTTCGGAAAAACAGATAAGTAATACAAAAAGGGTACCGGGAAAAGACTTTTTACCCCGGATATTTCATTATGTCCCGTTAAGTGTAACCCGGGAATACGAAAAGCATTTTAAAAAGAGGTTAATAGAAATGAAAATCGGAATCATAACAAGCGGCGGCGACGCCCCCGGAATGAACGCCGCGGTCAGAGCCACGGTCAGATACGCCCTTTCAAAGGGAATCGAATGTCTGGGCTACAACAGAGCCTATGCGGGAATTCTCGACGGAGAAAGCGTTCCCATGAACAAGCGTTCGGTATCAAATATCATAGGAAAAGGCGGCACTGTTCTCTATTCCGACAGATGTCCTGATTTTCTAAAGAAGGAAGTCCGCTTAAAGGCATATGAGCAGCTTAAAAAGGACGGTGTCGACGCTCTTATCGCGATAGGCGGCGACGGTACCTTCAGGGGAGCCGCGGACCTTTATACCGATACGTCCTTCCCGATAGTGGGACTTCCTGCCACCATCGACAACGATCTTTCATACACCGAGTTTACGATAGGCTTTGATACTGCGGTAAACAATGCGATACACATCGCGCTTCACGCCGGAATGTCCGCCGGTGCGGAATTCATCCTCGTCCCCGAGATTCCGTTCGATTTCGATTCCGTCTGCGATGAGATCGAAAAAATGCGCGCAGCCGGCAGAAAGACGGTGCTCATCGTAAATGCCGAGGGAGCAGCCCCCATGGAGGAGCTCGGAAAACAGCTTAAGGAAAAGACCGGCATAGCGGCCAGAGAGACCAGACTCGGCTTTATTCAGAGAGGCGGAAGCGCCACTTATTCCGACCGTATGCTCGCGTCGAGAATGGGCATTGCCGCCGTCGATGCCGTAATAGCCGGCAAATTCCCCTGCGTCATCGGCATAAAGGGAGGAAAGCTCTTTGACATGAACCTGTTTGACGCGCTGAAGGTCACAGCCGACGTTGACCACGACCTTTACGAAAAAGCCAAAGCACTTGTATAAAAAACACGGGATGCTGATTAAGTCCGAGACTTTTCAGCATCCCGCTGTTTTTATCTGATTATCAGAGTAATGATTTCAAACGGCTTGACGTCAAGCACGAAGGATGTTTTTCCATCAGCGACGGTGAACCCGACGCTGCCCTCCGGGTTTTCGAGCAGGTCGGCAATTTCGACTGATTTTGCTTCGAAGCCCAGTGTGACGCGGGTCTTCGTGCGGTAATTTCTGCTCTCATAGAGTCTTACCGCATACGCCCCGCCGTACTCTGTTTCCTTGAAGGCCTCAACGACGACGTTCTTGCGGTCTACATCGATGAGAGACCATTCCTCGGGAAGAGCTCCGCCGCTGCCTGTGCGCTTTACTGCCGTCATCGGAAGATTGAGCATATATGCTTCCGCGACGGTGTCGGCATCCATAAGAGTGCCCGCGTGAGGCAGGAGCGAATACGTGAAGAAATGCTCGCCTTCATCGGCGACCTCGCTGGGATCCGTGGGACGCTTGAGCAGGGTCAGCATCATTGTGTTTCCGTGGATGTTGTGACCGTACTTACAGTCGTTAAGCAGCGATACACCGTAGTTTCCCTCCGACATATCCGCATACTTGTGTCCGCAGGTCTCGAATTTCATTCTGTCCCATGAGGTGTTCGAATGAGTCGGTCTCTCGGTAAAGCCGTACTGGATTTCAAACGAGGCGCGGTCTGTGTTTATGTCAACCGGGAAGGCCGTTCTGAGGATGCGGTGCTTTGAATGCCAGTCGAGATGCGTTTCGAAATCGATTCTTCTCTCGCTGTCGTAAACCCAGACGGTCTGCTCGATGAGGCTTCCGCTGTGATGTCTTACTGTGTGCAGACCGCTTCTGACTCCGTCCGATACGATCTCGGCACTGTCGCAGTCCGAAACGGTTCTGTACTTATATCCGCTGAATTCCTGGATTTCCCAGGCATCGTATTTGTCGGGATAGTCCTCATATATTCTGAAGCTGTTGCCTCTTTCTCCGGGAACCAGCACCTCTCTTCCGTTTTCTTTGTCATAAATCGAAGAGATTTCGCAGTTCGAATCGAACACCACGGTGTAGAACCTGTTGCTCAGCTCGTAACCTCCCTCAGTCTTTGCCGCGGACGTAACCTCGGGCGTGTTTTCTCCGAGATTTACGGCCTTCCAGCCCTTGGAGGGAACGCCTCTTACGGTGTAGCTTCTGCCGTCGACCATGACTGTACCGTTGCCGGCAAACGAATGAGGGTTAAATACGACATAGCTCTTGTCCGTATTTACGGAATCGGCTATCCTGCGCATGTCGGCATCGATGATATCTCCGGCCCTCTTTAGGATATCGGCATATTCGCGGTCAGTGACCTCATATACCTCCCTTATAGACGAGCCCGGTATAATGTCGTGGAACTGGTTTACCAGAGTCATTTCCCAGAGCTCGCGCAAAGTTTTGCGGGGGAAGCCGTCTCCGAAGAGTATTCCGGAGGCTGAAGCCATAAGCTCCGCCTGCTCGAGGAGGAATTCGCTTCTTCTGTTGTATCTCTTGTTCCTTGCGTTTGCGGTATATGTTCCGCGATGGTATTCGAGATACAGCTCTCCTCTCCACTCGGGCAGCCTCGGGTTGCCATCGATATTTTTCTCGAGCCTCTTCAAAAGATCTCCGGCAAATTCGATTTTGGCCTTTGGCTGACCGGGCAGTCCGTTGCTCTGACGTCTTGCAATTTCGAGCATTTCATAAGTCGGTCCGCCTCCGCCGTCGCCGAAGCCGAAAGTGACCATGGCTTCACGGGAAAGCTCCTTCTGCTGAAAACGGTTGTATGCGCCGGCAATCATATCGGGATCGGTGTTGCCGACATAAGTGGTTCCCTTTGTAAACCCGGTTCCCCTGCCCTTCTTCTGGGCAGTTATGAAGAAGGTATTGACCGAGGTGCCGTCAATACCGCGCCATTTAAAGAGATCGTAGGGCATGACGTTCATATCGTTCCAGCTTATTTTGGACGTTACGAACCAATCTACACCGGATTTTCTGAGAATCTGCGGAAGCGCGGCGGAGTAGCCGAAAACATCGGGCAGCCAGAGCACTCTGGAGTCCACTCCGAACTCCTCCTTGAAGAATCTCTTTCCGTAAAGGATCTGTCTTACAAGCGACTCACCGGAAGGAAGATTGCAGTCAGCCTCAACCCACATGGCGCCCTCAACCTCCCAGCGGCCCTCCTTTATCAGGCGCTTGATTTCGGCGTAAAGCTCGGGAGCTTCCTCCTTGACAGCCTTGTAAAGATAGGACTGAGAGGACATAAATTTATATTCTGGGTAACGCTTCATAAGCTCGACGACGGTCGCAAATGACCTCTGAGCCTTTTCTCTCGTCTGTGCAACGGTCCATTTCCACGCGATATCTATATGCGTGTGACCGATGCAGATGACGGCGGTATCGTTGCCGCGATACTTTTCATAGAGGTTCACGTGAAGCCATTCGTCGGCTTCCTTTACGGACTCGCGGAACTCGTCACCGCGGGGCTCGAGGAAGTCCACCATGCTTATTGCCCTGCTGAGAACGGTGAGCATCTCCATATACTCGGGGGTGTTCTTTTCGGTGCATTCGAGCGCACGGAAGGGCACCGAAATGTCATACCAAAGTTTTTCCGCATCACTGTTCTTTGTAATAATACTTACAAACAAAGCAGCGTCCGGCACTCTCGGTCCGGTATATGCGTAGAGCTTAACCGAAAAGTGATTTTTGAGCTCCGAGCCGGGCTCGTTGAGCAGCAGTTCTCTGTGATTTGTGTCGAAAGCCTGGCGGATAATCCCGTCAACATAGCATAAAAACTGCGGATTGCTGGCATCCCAGCCTTTTTTATCGGTTTCGACGCACAGCGTCAGGGTCGGATCGCCCTTCATTTCCTCGGGAACTTCAATCTCAAAAGAGAACCAGGCGTGAGAATCGTTTCCGCTTCCCCATCTCGAGCCCGGTTCGTATTCCGTGAAGAATTCTTTTTCCGGCGGAATATTATTTTCCTTATATTCAGACGGACAAACCTCAATGTTGTCAATGCGTTCCTTTCGGGTTATGATCTCACTTCCGAGAACATTCAGATAGGACTTAACCTGTCTTATCATGCTTTCCATTTGGCGCACATCCTCCATATATTGCATTTTGCCTTCCCCGTAAAACGGAAGCGGCATTTTTGATTACTGAAATAGTATACACTACTCAACGCCTTTTGTCAATGTGCTTTTTTCAAAAAAGAAACGATCGATTTTCGTTATTTTTCGTCCGCATCGGTCAAACGCCAAAAGTCAGAAAAACATACTAATGATTTTTGTAACTTTTTCATACATAATGGTACCAAAGAATAGAGAATGTTAGAATGTTATATTGATTGTGCGACATCATTATAATCCGAAAAAGGACGCAGAGGTGGAACATGAAAGATATACCCGGGCAGTTTGAAACACAAAACAACACAAAAACAGACGAAATAGACCTTTTGGCACTCGCCGGAGCTATCTGGAGCAAGTGGTATTTTATCGCTGCGGCTTCCGTTCTGGGAATCCTGTGCGCTTTTTTGTATGCTTCATATTGCGTGACTCCCACGTATCAGTCGAGAGTCAGCTTCTTTGTCTACAATAATCCGAACCAGATTTCACAGTCAGGAACCGTCAACAACAGCGACCTTCAGGCGGCGGAGAGTCTTGCGACCACTTATTCCAAGATTCTCAAGAGCAATACCATGCTTGACGCCGTTCTTGCAAATCTGAACGGAAGAGCCGCGGTGTCGCGTTCCTCCGTATCCGGAATGGTCAACGCTTCCGTGGTCAAGGACACCCAGCTGCTGGAAGTGACGGTAACCTCGGCAAGTCCGGAAACGGCCTACGCAATAGCGCTGTCGTTTTCCGAGACCGCTCCCGACGAAATCGTGAGGATCACAAAGGCCGGCAGCGTTGAGGTTGTCGACCAGCCAGAGCTTTCGTACGCAAAATCCTCGCCCAGAACATCTAAGATCCTTCTCATGGGCGCCATGGCCGGTGCGCTTATCGCGGCGGCCGGAATAGTGGTTCACAATCTTCTCGACAAGACAATTTATACCTCTGAGGATATTTCAAAGGGCGTAAACATAAGCTTTCTGGGCAAGATACCGAGCATTAACGCAGAGAACGACAAAGCCAGCGGCTGGAAGCCCGAGGATGCATCTCTTTCGGCTCCCGCAGAGCCTGCCGCCAGACACGGAGGCAGGGGAAAGAGCGATTCCGAGGAAATATCCCACAGGCGCCTGCTTAACAACGATTCCTCATTCGATATAAAAGAAGCATATGTCAAGCTGAGAACAAGCCTCATGTTCTGTATGACCGCGGACAATTCAAGGCCCTGCAAATCCTTTGCGGTTACAAGTCCCAATCCCTCGGAAGGAAAGAGCCTTACGGCCGCCAACATCGCAGTCAGCTTTGCCATGCTCGGCAAGCGTGTGCTTCTCATCGATGCCGACATGAGAAAGCCCAACCAGCACCGTCTGTGGAATCTGAACATATCCGGCGGTCTCAGCGATCTGCTTATAGATTCGGCAAGACACGATGTGGTCAAAATCGCGGACCTTCCTCTGTGGATAGTGTGCACCGGAACCGTTCCTCCGAACCCCTCGGAGCTTCTGTCAACGGAATATATGAAGAATTTCATACACGAAAGCTCCGAAAAATACGATTATGTCATTATAGATACTCCACCGATAAACACCGTTGCCGATGCTCAGATAATATCCACGTATGTCGACGGAATAGTGCTCATCGCAAGATCAGGAGAGACCGGCATCGACGAGCTTTCGGCCGCGATTTCAGCGGCGGCGGTTTCCGACGGCCACCTCTGCGGCGTGGTTCTCAACAATCTTGAGGCGAAATATATGGCATACGGATACAAAACGAAGTACAGATACAAATACAAGTACAAGACGACTTCACAATACTGAGCCGAACATTCCAAAAAATAGGGTAGATGGAGGGCGTTAGCCCTCGCACCTCCCATTGCACCGTACGTACGGAACGCGTATACGGCGCTACATTTGTATTAGAAACTAAGTTTACCTTTACAGAGTAAATAGTAATCGAGCGGATTGACCAGCCCAGGTCTGTTCGCTCTTTTATTAGCCTTCCCAAGAATCTTCGGTGAAAGCAAATAGTTACATGAGCTCATACCGCATCTTCTGTACCAGCCGAGTCGACTTCCCGATACCTTGCGGATATCTTCTTCCGTCATCTTCATGCGGAACATTTCATTGATTCTTTGAAGATTCTTATAAATTCGGGTGCCTTTCTTCCATTGCTTGATAATGATCACTCTGATTCTGTGTCTCAGCCACTGTCCGAATATATCTATGAATGTTTTCATTGATCCTATCGAAAAATAGTTGATCCACCCTCTTACGATCTGATTCACTTTTGTGAATGTCACTGACAATGGTAGGGCTACTGCTTTTCTCCTGCATAACACAAGTCGGATTTTGTCATACAGCCTCTTCTTTCTGTCATCTGCAGGTTTGCATTTCCACCCTGTTTTGTCTTTGTAGAAAGTGAAGCCAAGAAACTTCCCGTTTGTTGGTCTTACCACTTTCGTCTTTTCTGCACTGACTTTCAGGAATAACTTCCTTTCCAGCCAGCTGCACACCGACTTCATAACTCTGTTGTAGAGCGTCAAATTATTTGCCATTGAGAAGTCAGATTATTTGAAGCTGAAACGAGTGCTGCACAGAGGTAAGGCGAATAATATACAACTGAAAGTCACACAAAATAACCGGACATTCGAGTGTCCGGTTAAGTGCGTTTGGGTATCAGATCATAAGGTCATTCACGGCATGCATTACGGTATCGGAGATGATGATACTCTGGTTCATGTTGGCTCCGATCATCATTGAAGTGTTTACGATCTTATCAACCATTCTGGGTATTCCTCCCGATGCATTTGCGATCGCTTCCAGGGCATTACGTTCAAATACTTCCTGATGACAGCCCGCCGATTTCAGC
>JAKSPQ010000031.1 GCA_024404665.1 Clostridia bacterium | reverse complement strand
TTCTGCAGACGTAAAGCGGCTCATCGGTCGGAATTCCGAGATGCTTGTGCTGTCCGACGGTGTAATGAATGATTCCCTTATGCTCTCCGATAACCTTGCCGGAGCGCATATCGATGTAGTTGCCCCGCGGATATTTGCGGCCTGTGTGTATTTCTATGACCTTCGCATAATTTCCGTCAGGTACAAAGCAGATATCCTGGCTGTCCTTTTTTCCGGCGTTAACAAAGCCGGCACTCTCGGCCATAGTGCGCACATCGGTCTTATGATAACCGCCCAGAGGGAATTTCGTATGCTTAAGCTGCTCCTGAGTCAGTGAATAAAGCACGTAGCTCTGGTCCTTGGTCTCATCGATTCCTTTTTTGAGCACGAATCTGCCGTCCTGCTCTTCAACTCTCGCATAATGTCCCGTAACTATGTAATCACAGCCGAGCAGCTCGGCGCGTTCGTATAGCTTCTCGAATTTCATATATCTGTTGCAGTCTATGCAGGGGTTCGGCGTAATCCCCTTTTCATAGCTTTCGATGAACTTGCAGATCACCTTTTCTCTGAAATCATCGCTGAAATTGAAGACGTAATACTTCATTCCGAGGCTGTAAGCAACGCTCCTTGCATCGGCGACGTCATCGTCCGAGCAGCATGTCTGCTCGCTGCCTATGCCGGCATCCCCGTTATTATAGAGTCTCATCGTACATCCGACGCACTCGTAGCCTTCATCGGTCATAAGCTTTGCGGCAAGTGAAGAATCAACGCCGCCGCTCATTGCAATCAATGCTTTTGACATTTTTGTCCTTTTCACTCTTTATGTACCTCTGCTTTTCAAAAAATGTTTTTCCGGCAAAAAGCAGCGGTCCGAAAATCTGATTATTCTTTTATATTATATAATCTAATTATTCTTATATATTATATCATAATAAAAAGGAAAATACAACTGTTTTCGAAGTCTCGTTCTCCCTCACAAAAGCAGAGACAGTTCTGCCAAAAGGGCTATTGGCAGTCCTCTTTTTTGACGTATTAAACGCGTCATTTTGTGAAGTCAGAAAACAATCCGGAGTTTTTCCTGCGCGTGAGATAACGGGATGTAAAAAAGGCGTGCTTTTTTACATCCCGTTATGCTCTTATCTTTATGCTTAAGCCTGAAAGCTTATCAGTCCGCAAACAAGGCCGTGGAAAGATATCTGTCGCCGGTATCGGGAAGAAGAACAACTATTGTCTTTCCCTCGTTTTCGGGTCTTTTGGCAAGCTCGATGGCCGCATAGGTTGCGGCTCCGGAGGAAATACCAACAAGTATTCCTTCCTTCTTGCCGATGAGCTTTCCGGTCGCAAAGGCGTCTTCATTTGCCACGGGGATGATTTCGTCATAAACCTTTGTGTTGAGAACATCAGGAACAAAGCCCGCGCCTATGCCCTGAATCTTGTGCGGTCCGGCGACTCCCGTGGAAAGAACCGCCGATGTTGCCGGCTCAACCGCAACGACCTTTACTCCGGGAATTCTGGATTTAAGATATTCGCCGGTTCCGGTGATGGTTCCGCCGGTTCCTACTCCGGCAACGAAGAAATCAACGTTTCCGTCGGTATCCTCATATATTTCGGGACCTGTGTGCTCTCTGTGAGCGGTGGGATTCGCGGGATTGACGAACTGACCGGGAATAAAGCTTTCCGGTATTTCCGCCGCAAGCTCCTCGGCCTTGGCTATGGCGCCCTTCATGCCCTTGGCCCCCTCCGTCAATACGATTTCCGCGCCGTAGGCCTTAATGAGCTGACGGCGCTCAACGGACATCGTCTCGGGCATCGTGAGAATTATGCGATATCCTCTTGCGGTTGCAACGGAGGCAAGTCCTATTCCCGTGTTGCCGCTCGTGGGCTCGATGATGACAGAGCCCGGATGAAGCTTTCCGCTCTTTTCGGCATCATCAATCATTGCCTTTGCGATTCTGTCCTTTACGGATCCGGCAGGATTGAAGTATTCGAGCTTGGCAACGATTCTGGCCTTCAGGCCGAGCTCCTTCTCAATGTGAGAAAGCTCAAGAAGAGGGGTTTTTCCGATCAGCTGATCGGCCGACGTATATATCTTTGACATGGTAACAATTCCTTTCGTTTTCGGAGATTTTTTATTATTGCTGATTGCTTTTATTATTTCGGGAACTCTTTTTCCGTCTGACACCGACGGAAAAAACGCATATGCTCTGAGTCAATGACCGGACGGTCAACATCGCCGCCCGGGGCGTATCGGTGCCGCTTTCATCTTGATATCGCCTCGAAGCCGTGCTCGAGATCGGCGATGATATCATCGATGTGTTCTGTACCTATCGACAGGCGTATTGTCGTCGGCTTTATACCGCTTTCGAGGAGTTCTTCCTTGTTCAGTTGGCTGTGAGTGGTTGATGCAGGGTGAATAACCAGGGATTTGACATCGGCCACGTTTGCAAGGAGCGAGAAAAGCCGCAGGCTCTCGGTGAATTTTTTGGCATCCTCAGCGCTACCCTTAATCTCAAACGTAAAGATCGATGCCGCTCCGTTCGGGAAATATTCATCGTAAAGCTCTTTTTCCCTTCCTGTTGCCAGAGACGGGTGATTGACCTTTGCGACCCCGGGATGGTTCTTAAGAAAATCAACGACCTTCAGCGCATTTTCAACGTGCCTTTCCACTCTGAGGGAGAGTGTTTCAAGGCCCTGAAGGAGCATGAATGAATTAAAGGGAGAAATCGTCGCGCCCTGGTCACGAAGAAGCGTGGTTCTGATTTTTGTTACGTAGGCAGTTGCTCCGACGGCTTCGGTGAATACTACGCCGTGGTAGGAGGGATTGGGCTTTGAAAGACCGGGGAACTTATCGTTCTGAGCCCAGTCAAATTTTCCGGCATCGACAATGACTCCTCCCATTACCGTTCCGTGACCGCCGATGAACTTAGTGGCGGAATGAACGACAACATCGGCACCGTACTCTATGGGTCTTAACAGGAAGGGTGTCGCAAATGTGCTGTCAACGATGAATGGGATGCCGTTGCTGTGAGCGATATCGGCAATAGCCTTAAGGTCGATGACGTTTGAATTCGGATTGCCGAGTGTTTCAGCATATAACAGTTTTGTATTAGGCTGAATCGCTGCCCTGAAGTTTTCGGGATCCGAGGGATCTACAAAGGTTGTCGAAAGGCCCTGCTCTCTCAGCGTATTCGCAAAAAGATTATGAGTGCCGCCGTACAGGTTTACAGAGGAAACAATATGATCTCCGGCGGTTGCAATGTTCTGTATTGCATAAGTGATGGCTGCGGAGCCTGTAGCAACCGCGAGTGCCGCTGCGCCGCCTTCAAGAGCCGCTATACGCTTCTCAAATACATCTGAAGTGGGGTTCATAAGTCTTGTGTAGATATTTCCGCCCTCAGTAAGGCCAAAGCGTCCGGCTGCGGTGGCGGAGTCCTTGAAGACATATGAAGTTGTTGCGTAAATCGGGACCGCACGTGCGTCTGTCGCGGAGTCTGCGGTTTCCTGACCTGCGTGTATCTGTACGGTTTCGAACTTATAGTTGCTCATTTTTTTCCTCCTGAATTGAGCTTTATCTCCTTGATGCGCATATTATACCACTTAATTCCTACTTTGTCAATAGGTTTTGTAAGAATTATTTTTTCTCTTATCCACTCGCCATCAAGGAATCAAAAAATGAGCGGCTGTAAACGCCTCAGGCGGCCTCCCTAATCTCTGCACGCCCTCTGCATCTCTTCTTTCCTATTATTCTTTTCGACAAAATCATAGAGTAAGGCAAGCGGCTTTACGATAAACAACAGACACCGTGAAAAGCATTTCCGCCATTCACGGTGTCTGTGTTTATTTGCTTCCTGCCGGAGCTTTTCGCAGCGGCTCATACGGCCTCTGCGCTTCACATCAGATCATAAAGCCTCTGCGCTTCACATCAGATCATAAAGCCTCTGCGCTTCACATCCGATCATAAAGCCTCTGCGCTTCGCACGGGGATGTCGCGTTCTTCTTTATATGTTGTAGAAATCACCGGGTTCCGCGCCGTTGTTATCTATGATATCCTGCAGGTTGATTCCGTCCACATAATCCGTCACTGCCTTATAAAGCCCTGCCCACACGGATTTTGTCATGCATTTTCCGCATCTGGGACAGCAGCACTCACCTGTAGCCTCCAGGCACGCGACGGGGGCCATTGATCCCTCCGTTACTCTGAGTATCTCCCCGACGGTGTATTCCTCCGGTTTTTTTATCAGTCTGTATCCTCCGCCGGCACCGCGCGATGCTGCTAAGAGTCCGGCTCTGTTAAGCATCGGAATAATCTGCTCAAGATATTTTTTTGAGATGTCCTGTCTTTCCGAAATATCCTTCAGCGAAACATAACCGCTTCCCTGATGCATGGCAAGGTCAATCATCATTCGTAATGCATAGCGTCCTCGGGTTGAAATCATTTCTGTCACCTGTCCTTTCATTCTATTATTATACCATAGGTTTAGTAGGATAACAACATTTTTATGTTGACAAAAGCGTTTGGCGGCCTCATCCGACGCAAGACCGCAGGCTCCTGTCTCTGTTATTATACACCTGTTCCGAAAAGATATTTTCTGAACATCTCCTGTGTATACTCTCTTCCCTTTGCCTTTACAAACTGATCCGTGCTGGGACCGCCGTTGTTCAGGAGGCCCTCGGTGTACACCGATGCCGCCTTTTTCTTTGCTTCGATATCGCACGCGGGAGCATCGATGCAGAGCTTCACATACTCGTCGAAATATCTCTCCGTGAGCTCATCGAGCGCCGGCGTCGATGCCTTCTTTCCCTTCTTTTTCAGCGATTCCGACAGCTTTATGTCATCATACCAGGCGGAAGCGGCGGGTTCATCGGCAATCGAGGAATACTCGGCGGTTATTTTTTTAAGATTCCCCGAAAGCGGACCTCTTTGAATTCGGGTATCGTAAAGCTCAAGGAGCAGTGTGTCGTTTCCCATTGCGTGAATTCTGTCATATGAGAAGAGCGGCATATCCTTTTCAAACGGGTTGACTATCAGTGTGTCCATCTTCATAAGGCCGAACATCGCGCTTCCCTTCATAAGCGAAACGCAGCCAAGCCCCTCCGCGTAAAAGCTGCGGATTGTAAATTTCATCGGTCCGACCTTCGCGTACGAGAACCCCTCAGCCTGCTTCTCTGTCAGGTGGTAGCTCTTGTCAATCAGTTGAAGTAATTTTTCAGTCATTTTTTCTCCTTTTCAGCATATTCTGCTATGATGATTTAATAAGCGAATTTTCCTCAGTCGGCTATACGCTTTTTATTGCAATTATAATATCACAAATCCGATTGCAAACAACAGGCGGAAAGAACTTCGTTCAAAGCCAAACTGCGTGCTCCCGATTTATCCGTTCTCTGCAAATAATCTATTCTCCGATCATTTCATATTTATCAGCCAAAGACCTGAAAGACATACTATGACTCCAAGAATCTTATTCCATGAAAGCGGCTCTTTATACAAAAGTCTGCCTACGAAAATCAGTATTACCGCAAGAATGGCGGCCTGTACAATCTGCGCGACACTGACGGTCCAGCCGGCCTTGTACATGTAAATGAAGCCAACCTCCAGCCCGACGATGACGATGCCTAGTACGAACGGAGCCCAGTTTAACGACTTGTACTCTTTTATAATATTGCCGTTTTTGCCGAGAATGAAATATAATATGAACGATGCTGCCGCCCCTACAAGATAAGTAACCGTGAGCGACGCGAACGGATTCATCTTATCCGGAACCGATTTTGCGCATATCTGATAAACCACATTCGATAAAACCACCAATGCCAGCGGCCAGACATAATTAAACATTTTTCCTCCGTCGGTGAAGCACCGATATATGTATTAACAATTATTATATCACAAATCCGACAGAAAAACAACGGTCGAAGGTTATATTAATAAATGTTGGCAATCAGCTTACCGAAAAAGATGACAAACATCACGAAAAAGATGACATAAGCTCCGAAAAAAGCGTCCCCGCGGGCGATTGCCCGCGGGGACTGTCCGTTCGAAAAAATCAGAACAGAATGATTATAAACTGCGAAACAAGAACTACGGCAATCAGGGCAACGGGATAGGTTGCAGCATAGGCGGAAGCAACATCCTCCGTTCCGGCAACGCTGATGAGAGTGCCGAGAGCGGGAGTGGAGGTCATACCGCCGGTGATAGAACCGAGGTTGTTGAGCAGGCTGAGCTTGAGAACATACTTTGCAAAGAAGAAGCCGATAAGAAGCGGCAGCAGAGTCATCCAAACTCCGTAGAAGAAGTTGATAACGCTGAAATACTTTACAAAGCTTGCGCCTCCGGCAACACCTGCACCGATGAGGAAGAGCATGAGTCCGAGCTCACGGAACACCTTAAGGGTGGATTCCTTGGGCATGATGCTGATCTTTCCTATGCGGGAGAAGTGGCCGAAAACGAGGGCGGTGATAAGGCAGCCGCCGGTTGTGGTGAGCGAGAAGCAGGTACCGGAAAGACCCTCTCCGGAGAGCGGAATCTTAATGGAACCTACAAAGATACCGATAACGGAAGCAAGCGCAAAGGGCATGAAGCCGAAGGGATCCATATCGATGAGCTTGCCGGTGTAGGCTTTCTTTTTGGAGCTTCCGTCATCGACAACGACGAGCTTGGCTCTTTCCTCTTCCATATTGGCGCGGCACATCTTGGGGATGAGCTGAACAAAGAGAACAACTCCGACTACTCCGAAGATGTATGCAATACCGTGTCCGACGGATACGACAGCCTCGTACTCTGCCTCAACGGTCGCCTTTGCGGCCGAGAAAGCGGGAGTTGAGGTAAGCGAACCGGAGAGGAGGCCGACAACCATGGCCGTCAGCTCCTTGGAATCAAACTCGGCATTGCCGGAGCCGATTGCGCGTCCCACGAGGATGCAGGATACGGCAGCGATTCCGCCGGCAAGGATAATGATGAGTCCGAGGAGGATATAGGATTTGAAGTTCTTCTTGAGATTTCCGAAGAACTTGGGACCGGCAATAAAGCCTACGGCTGTTACGAACAGGATAAGTCCCATGTTCTCAACAACCTTCAGTGCGTTCGAGGTGTAGCTCGTGACAACCTTTACTCCGTCAACAACAGTGCTGACGGTGGTCTGGGCTGCGATTGCGTCATAGAAGAAGCATCCGAACAGGAGTGCTACAATGAACACTCCCGCGGTGCCGAGGCTTACGCCTTTTATGGTGATACGGCCGAGAAGATAACCGACCGCGGCAATCGCGAACACCGAGAACATCAGGAACGATATTGTCTTAATAGAAATTACTCCGCCGAAAATTGACATCAGAACGCCTTCTTATCCTCAAACACGGGATTGCCGTGGGTATAAGTAGGAAGAAGCATGGGAGAAACCTTGTCGGAAACGACACCGGCCTCCGCGCGCTCCTTATCGAAAGCAGCGATGTGATCAAGGGTGAGCTTGCCGAGCTTGACTTCCTTGGCCTTTGCGGCGGCATTTACGCCTGCATTGCGGCCGAAGACGATGATGTCAAGCAGGGAGTTACCCATAAGTCTGTTTCTGCCGTGGATACCGCCGACAGCTTCACCGGCAACATAGAGGTTCTCGACGGTGGACATACCGTTCTCGGAAATCTCAAGACCGCCGTTCTGGTAGTGAAGAGTGGGGTAAACAAGGATGGGCTCCTTGCGGATATCGATTCCGTACTTGCCGAACATACGAAGCATGGCGGGAATTCTCTTCTCGATGGTTCCTTCGCCGTTCTTGTACTCGATCATAGGAGTATCAAGCCATACGCCGCTTGTGGTATCGTTGATCTTTATGCCGTTCTTTCTGTCATCAACCTCGCGGATAATACCGGAGGCGCAGACGTCACGGGTTTCCAGCGGATGCTGGAATACATCGCCGTTTACATTGACAAGCTTAGCGCCGAGAGATCTTACCTTCTCTGTTACGAGAGCACCGAAAATCTGCTCCGGGAAAGCTGCGCCGGTGGGATGGTACTGAAGAGAATCTTCCGCGAAGAGCTTGGCTCCGGCTCTGTAGCCGAGGATAAGTCCGTCAGCGGTGGCTCCGTAGTGGTTGGAGGTCGGGAAGCCCTGGTAGTGGAGTCTTCCGGCTCCGCCGGTAGCCATGATAACGGTCTTGGCTCTGGCAACTCTGAGCTCGCGGGTTTCCATGTTCATAAGAACCGCACCGGCAACGGCACCGGACTCATCCTTGATGAGCTCGACGGCAGCGGTGTAATCGACAACGGGAATCTGTCTTGACAGAACCTCGTCGCGGAGAGTTCTCATGATTTCGGCACCGGAGTAGTCCTTAGCGGCGTGCATTCTCTTGCGGGAGGTTCCGCCGCCGTGGGTGGTAATCATGGTTCCGTCGGGAGCCTTATCGAACTCAACACCGAGATCGGAGAGCCACTTAATGCACTCGGGTGCATCGTAAACAAGCTTTCTGACGAGCTCGGGCTTCGCGGCAAAGTGACCGCCGCCGAAAACGTCGAGATAATGGATGGCGGGAGAATCGTTGGGCTTATCGGCAGCCTGAATGCCGCCTTCGGCCATCATGGTGTTGGCATCGCCGATTCTGAGCTTGGTGGCAATCATAACCTTGGCACCGGCTTCATCGGCCATGATAGCGGCAGCGGATCCGGCTCCGCCTCCGCCGATGATGAGAACGTCAACATCGTAGAAGGGCTTTTCAAGATCAACGTCGCCGGCCTTGATGCGGGCATTGGCTTCAAGAAGCTCTACGAGCTCGATGGGGGCCTTTTCGCCCTTGTTGGCGCCGAAGGTGATGGTCTTGAACTTGTCCTGACGGTAGTCGGGATGGTAAGTAGCGAGAAGATTGGTCTTCTCATCCGCAGTCATACGGGTGGGCTCCAATGCGGCATTGGCTGCTCTCTTTTCGGCAACCAGCTGCATAGATTTCAGCATTTCTTCGGTATAAGTCATTTTAAACTAACCTCACTTCTCGAATTCTCTGTTATTGTAGAGTTCCTTCATCTCGCTGATAGGCTTCTGCATAAGGCTCTCGAGCAGCTCGTCGAAGGTGCCGTCCTTGATCTCTTTGACTCTGTCTTCGAGATGGCCGCACTCGGGAGCGAGATATTTGCCGTTGAGTCTTCTTGCGAGAAGAGCTACCTGGGGATGAGAAATGCCGGCGGGGCAACGGGAGGAGCAAACGCCGCACATTACGCAGTCAAAGGACTCCTCGGCGCACTTCTCGAATTCGCCTCTCTGAGCATAAGCAATGTACTGCATAACGTTGAGGCCCTGAGTGCAGGCCTTGGTGCAGGAATTGCAGCCGATGCAGGCATAGATTTCGGGATAAAGCTGCATCATAACAGCTTCCGTGGGCTTAATCTTGTTGAGATCGTAAACCTGTTTTACGAGGGGGAAGAAAGGCAGAGTGGCGATATACATATCGTTCTCAACCTTGGTCTGGCAGGCAAGGCAAACCTTAAGCTCGCGGTCGCCCTTGATTCTGTAAATTGTGGCGCAGGCACCGCAGAAGCCGTTGCGGCATCCGCAACCTCTGACAAGTGTGTAGCCGGCGTATTCCATGGCGCCCATAATTGTAAGGTTGGCGGGAACGGAATACTGCTTGCCGTAAAGATAAATATTAACCATATTTTCCATATCAGTAATACCTCTGCTTAATACTCATTGGGAAGCTCGTCAAGCTGGTCGAATCTGAATACAGGTCCGTCCTTGCAGACATACTTGGCACCGATGTTGCAACGTCCGCACTTTCCGATGCCGCACTTCATACGAAGCTCCATTGTTGTGTAAATCTGTGTATCCTCAAAGCCGAGCTCCTTGAGTCCGGCGAGGGTGAACTTGATCATAATCGGGGGTCCGCACATAAGAACGGTCTTCTTGATATCGGGATTCAGTTCCTTTACGTAGTTGGGAACAAATCCGACGTGGCCGTCCCAGACTTCCTGCTCACGGTCGATGGTGAGGTGAACGTTGACTCCGGGGGTATTCATCCATTCATCGATGATTTCCTTGTAGTCAACAAGATCGTCCTTGGATCTCGAACCGTAAATGATATCGATGGTGCCGTAATCGGCTCTGTTGTCGCGGCAGTAATTGATGACCGATCTGAGCGGAGCCAGACCGATACCGCCGGCGATGAAGAGCAGATCCTTGCCCTTAAGAGCGGTGTCAACCGGGAATCCGTTGCCGTAAGGGCCGCGGATGGTGAGCTGCTGACCGGGCTCGATCATGTGAAGCCATTCGGTAAGGCAGCCGCACTTCTTGATGGAGAACTCCATATACTCCTTATTTGTGGGAGAGGAGGTGATGGAGAACATCGCCTCTCCGACTCCGGGAATAGAGAGCATGGCGCACTGACCGGGAATATTGACAAAGGGCTTCTTTCCGTCGGGGGTCAGAATTCTGAATGTTTTTACGTCGGGTGTGTCGCGTCTGACATCGGTACAGACAACAACCTGGGGAATTAAAGCTTCCATATCAGTCATCCTCCCTCAAAGCTTTCATTACTTTCACGATGTTAAGCGACTGCGGGCACTTTCTGAGGCATCTTCCGCAGCCTACGCAGGAGAACAGACCGTTGTTATTCTCGGGATAGTAAACAAGCTTATGCATGAAGCGCTGTCTGAATCTCTCGAGCTGAGAAGGTCTCGGCTGACCTGCGCTCATCTTGGTGAAATCCCTGTACATGCAGGAATCCCAGCAGCGATAACGCTGAATTCCGTTGCCGGTGTCAAAGTCGCGGATATCGTAGCACTGGCAGGTCGGGCACACAAAGGTGCAGGTTCCGCAGCCGAGGCAGGAGGCGGAAAGCTCTGCCCACTTGGGATTGTTGAAAAGATCCTTGGTCTTTCCTCCGCCGAAGCCCTCGGTGGTGAGATCGGAAAGGGGAAGCTTTGCCTTGATTTCGTTAATCTTAGCCTTGCAGGCTTCTACGGCTTCATCGCCGCCGTTTTCGAGAGAAAGCTCGGCAAGGAAGGCCTCGCCCTTCTCGGTAATCGCCCTGAAGGCGTAGCTGTCTCCGCAGGCATAGGCCTCAACGTCTCCGCCGGGAGCGGCGCAGTCGATGCCGAAGGTTCCGCAGAAGCAGGTCTCGAGAGGCTTGGAGCAGGCAAGGGTTACTATGAGAGAATGATCGCGTCTGTCCTTGTAGTAGCCGTCGACGGGCTCCGAAAGGAATACATTGTCAAGAACCTCAAAGCTCTTTACATCGCAGGCTCTGACGCCGAAAACGACGAAATCCTCGTTCTTTTCTCTGTTGTCGATAACATCGACGGTCTTTCCGCATACCTTGAAGCGGCAGATATTCTCAACCTGGGGGAAGAAGAAATCCTTGGCGGATACATCGGGGTTTCTGGAAAGATTTACGGATACGCCGTCGGCATAGGGGGTAAAGAGTATGAGTCCTGCGTTGTCAGCGGGAACATAAAGCTTTCTCTTTGCGCCGATGGCCGCAAGAAGGCTTCCGAGAGCTTCCTTTTTAATGCTGTACATCAGTTCTTTCCTCCTCTCTTATAGACGACGGAGGGTTCGCAGTCCGCCTTTGTGTAGTTGGTGAGCGGAGCGCGCTCGTCCGGATTCTCGCCGGCCTGATACTCGCCGTAGAGCTCATTGATATCCTTGATGAACTTGCGGTTGAGCAGGTGAAGCGGAATGTGCTGAGGACATACTCTGGAGCATTCGCCGCAGTCGGTGCAGCGACCGGCAACGTGGAAGGCTCTTATAATATGGAAGTTATTCTCCTCAAAGCTGTCGGCGGCAGCCTTCTGGCTGATACCGGAAGCGGGGTTATCGAATACGCAGTGCTCGCAGGAGCATGCGGGGCATACGTTTCTGCAGGCATTGCATCTGATGCATCTTGAAAGCTCGCCTCTCCAGAAAGCAAATCTCTCTTCGGGAGTCATGGCCTCAAGCTTTGCAACTATGTCGAATCTTGTGCAGTCATCAACCTTCTCGCCCTCGTCGCCGATGGTCTCATCGCAGCCGGGAGCATGCTTCTTTGTCTTGCAGGCAGCGCACTTTTCGAGCATGTAGTCGTAAGTATTTCTTACGACGGCGCCGGAAACGGTATCGATTTTGAGCTCGGGGCCGTTATCGGTGATCCAGTAAATGGCATCCTCGACGGAATCCGCGAGAGCTCTGCTGTCGCACTTGCCGTAGCATTCGATGGCGACCGCATATACGTTTTCCTTCTTGATTCTGTGCTCCTTAATAAGCTGAGCGAAGCTGTAGGAATCGCAGGGCTTAAGGAATACACCGATTTTGCCTTCCTTTCCGCTTTCCTCGATGAGGTACTTGGAGAGGTTGGCTCCGCAGAAGGCATCATATACGAAATCCTTTTCAAAGCATTCCGCACAACGGAAAACCCTGATTTCTCTGTCGTAGGGCAATTCTCCGCGGGTCCAGCCGATGATTCTGTCGACGGTTCCGTTTGCGAACAGCTCCTTACCTTTTTTAATTAATTCTTGCATCTCAGATCCTCCAGTCTGCGGTTGGGGCCGAGCTTTGTTACGGTATCAACGAAATCGTTCATTGTGGCCGCAAACTTTGCACCTTCGGCAGCGGATACCCACTCGACTCTGGTGCGTTCCTTCTCAATGCCGAGATAATCGAGCATGGAGAACAGAAGAGTCATTCTTCTTCTGGCAAAATAGTTGCCGCTTGTGTAGTGGCAGTCTCCGGGATGGCATCCGCAGAGGATAACTCCGTCAGCTCCGCGCTGGAAGGCTCTGAGGATGAACATGGGATTTACTCTGCAGGAGCAGGGGACTCTGATAATCTTGACGTCAGCGGGATACTGAAGTCTGTTGGTTCCGGCAAGGTCTGCGCCCGCATAGGAGCACCAGTTGCAGCAGAACGCAACGATCTTAGGTCTGAATTCATTGTTTACAGACATATTGCATCTACCTCCGCCATGATCTGTTTGTTGGCAAAGCCCTTAAGGTCCATAGCACCGGACGGGCAGGCAACCGTGCAGGCTCCGCAACCCTGGCATACAGCCTCGTTGACGATGGCTACGCGGCGCATTTTTGTGGTTCTGTCAGGCTGTCTGAAGCCCTTCTCTTCGTAAGTGATGGCACCGTAGGGGCAAACCTTCTCGCAGGAGGAGCAGCCGTTGCACATGAGCTCATCGGAATGAGCGACGCAGGGGTTGCATGTGAGCTTGTCCTTTACAAGGAGACCGATAACCTTGCCGGCGCAGGCGGTTGCCTGAGCTACGGTTTCGGGGATATCCTTGGGGCCCTGGCATACACCGGAAAGGAAGATGCCGGCTGTCGGGCTTTCTACGGGTCTGAGCTTCGGATGAGCCTCGGTGAAGAAGTCGTTGGTATCCATCGATGCCGTCAGCATGGTGGCAATGCTTCTTGCAGACTTATCGGGCTCGATGGCGGCAGCGAGAACAACCATGTCGGCATCGATGACGAGGCGCTTGCCTTCGATCAGATCGGAGCCGTAAACGATGAGGTTGCCGTCGCTCTTGGGAACGACCTTGCCTACCTGGCCCTTTACGTAGTGTACGTTGTACTGCTCGACGGCTCTGCGGTAGAACTCATCGAAGTTCTTGCCGGGAGTTCTTACGTCGATGTAGAACACGTATACGTTGGTATCGGGATATTTTTCTCTGATAAGCATCGCGTGCTTTGCGGTGTACATGCAGCAGATCTTGGAGCAATAGCCCTTTCCGCGGCTGTCATCGCATCTGGAGCCTACGCACTGTACGAAGACGATGGTCTTCGGATGCTTCTTGTCGGAGGGACGGAGGAGTGTTCCGCCGTTCGGTCCTGCAGCGTTCATCAGTCTCTCGAGCTCGAGAGAAGTGACGACGTTCTGGCTCTGGGAGTAAGCGTACTCGTCGTAAGCGTCGATGTTGATCGGGTTGAAGCCGGTAGCAACGACGATGGCGCCGTACTGCTGCTCAACATAGGTGTCCTGAGCCTTGTAATCGATGGCCTGCGCTCCGCAGACCTTTGCGCAGACACCGCACTTGCCGTTCTTCAGCATGTTGCAGTAGTCGGGATCGATGGTGGCTACCTTCGGAACTGCCTGAGCGAAGGGAATGTAAATCGCACGGCGGTTGTCGAGGCCGAGGTTGAACTCGTTCGGAACCTTCTTCTGAGGGCACTTTTCGGTGCAGAGGCCGCAGCCCGTGCACTTTGTTTCGTCAACGAATCTGGCCTTGCGCTTGATCTTAACGCTGAAGTTTCCGACAAAGCCGGAAACGGCGGCGACTTCGCTGTAAGAGTAAATGGTGATCTTGTCGTTCTGGGCGCAGTCAACCATCTTGGGGGTAAGGATACATGCGGCGCAGTCGAGAGTCGGGAAGGTCTTGTCGATCTGGGCCATCTTACCGCCGATGGTGGGCTGCTTCTCAACGATATCTACCTCAAAGCCGGCCTCGGCGATATCGAGAGCGGTCTGGATACCGGCGATACCGCCGCCGATTACGAGCGCTCTCTTGGTTACGGGAGACTCTCCGGCGGTCAGAGGTGTGTTGAGCTGAACCTTGGCAATGGCGGTTCTGCCGAGGATAACGGCCTTTTCGGTTGCTTCCTCAATATCCTTGTGAATCCATGAATCCTGTTCACGGATGTTGGCGATCTCAACGAGATAGGGGTTGAGACCGGCCGATGCGGCAGCCTTTCTGAAGGTTGCCTCGTGCATTCTGGGAGAGCAGGAGCATACGACGAGTCCGGTGAGGCCGTACTCTCTGATGGCATCCTTGATCATGTTCTGACCGGCTTCCGAGCACATATACTGGTAGTCCTTTGCGATTACAACAGAGGGCTCCTTGCCGAGTGTTTCGGCAACGCGATGAACGTCGACGGTAGCTGCAATGTTGGTTCCGCAATGACATACGAAAACACCGATTCTATTCATTCCGATGTCACCTCGTGTACTTTCTGGTAGCCATCATAAGGGCCTGTCCGGGCATATCGTCGTCAATTCTGGCGGGGATATCGTCGGCCTTAAGACGGTTGCAGCCCTGTCTTCTGACTGCCTCTGTTCTGATTGCTTCGATAAGCTTTGCGGGCTCTACGCCTCTCGGGCATCTCTCTACGCAGGCAAAGCAGGTCAGGCACTTGTATACCGACTCGGATGCCATGAGCTTATCGATTTCGCCGTGCTCGACCATGTATACGAACTGATGCGGATGGTACTCCATCTCGTCGTAGTTCGGGCACGTGGCCGTGCACTTTCCGCACTTCATGCACTTGAGCGGGTTGACTCCGCTGATACGGATGATCTGTTCCTTATCGGCCATCTGTCAATCCTCCTTGAGTCCGAGAGCCTCTGCGAGGAGCTCGGTGAAGTAGTAAATGCCGGTATCGGGTCCGGTCTTCTTCAGGTTGTACATGCAGAGCGGGCAGGCGGTGACCATGAGATCCGCGCCCATATCCTTTGCGTTCTCAATGATGGCTCCGCTGCGCTTCGCGGCGATGGCGGGATCCTCCATGACAGCATAGCCGCCGCAGCATTCGTTGCGACGTGCGTAAATTACGGGCGTGCCGCCGATGGCTTTAATGAAGTTCTCCATGATTACGGGGTTCTCGGGATCGTCCATGGCCATAACCTTGCCGGGTCTTAAGAGGAGGCAGCCGTAGTAAGCTGCGATCTTCTTGCCGGTGAAGGGCTTTACGACCATCGATGCCAGCTTGTCAAAGCCGACCTCGTCGCGGAGAGCTTCAAGGAAATGAATAACCTCGACGTTTCCGCTGTAGGGAACCTCGGGCTTCATGTAATTGTTTACCTTGAAGGCAAAGTTTTCGTCGTTCTTCAGATCGTCGTTGACTCTCTTGAGAACGTTATGACATGCGGAGCAGACCGTGAGCACCTTGCCGGTGTTCTTGTCGGCGTCCATAATGATTCTTACCGAGGACAGCTTGTTCGCGATTTCATCCTTGGCATTCGAATAAGCTCCGCCGCAGCACTGCCAGTCGGCAGGCTCGATGAGTTCCATCCCCAGCTTCTCAGCGGAGATACGAAGGTAATGATCGAGATCCTTGGCCTTGGTTCTCAGCGTGCAGCCGGGAAAATAGGTGTATGTCATTATTATGACAGTTCCTTTCTTTCAGACTCTCTTGGGTTTATGCGTTCTGTATCGTGTGCCGGGCGCCCTCAGGCACCCGGCTTATTTTTTGATCCGAAGCCGGAATCAGACCATCTTTTCGGGATGGAATACTTCGTCGAATCTTTCGGGAGTCAGGAAGCCGAGCTCGATGCAGGCCTGACGGAGAGAAATGTTGTCCTTGAAGGCCTTCTTGGCGGTCTTGGCAGCATTCTCATAGCCTATGTAGGGGTTGAGAGCGGTTACGAGCATGAGGGAGTTCTGGAGGTTGTAATCCATCTTCTCTCTGTTCGGCTTAATGCCGACGGCGCAGTTGGTTCTGAAGGAATTCATAACGTCGCTGAGCAGTCTGGCAGACTGAATGAAGTTGTAAATGCAGACGGGCATGAATACGTTAAGTTCGAAGTTGCCCTGGGAAGCAGCCATGCCGACGGCGACATCATTGCCCATTACCTGTACGGCGACCATGGTTACGGCCTCGCACTGAGTGGGGTTGACCTTGCCGGGCATGATGGAGGAGCCGGGCTCGTTCTCGGGGATGAAGATCTCGCCGAGACCGTCGCGGGGACCGGAAGCGAGCCAGCGGACGTCGTTGGCAATCTTCATAAGGTCGGCAGCGAGAGCCTTGAGAGCTCCGTGAGCAAAGACGATCTCGTCCTTGGAGGTGAGGGCATGGAACTTGTTGGCTGCGGTGGAGAACTTCTTGCCGGTGATTTCGGTGCACTTGTCGGCAACGAGGGTGTCAAAGCCCTTGGGAGCGTTGAGTCCGGTTCCGACGGCGGTTCCGCCGAGAGCGAGTTCCTTGAGAGGACCTACGGAAAGCTTAATGAGCTCGATGTCTCTCTCGATGGAGGATCTCCAGCCGGAGATTTCCTGAGAGAAGGTGATGGGGGTAGCATCCTGAAGGTGGGTTCTGCCGCACTTTACGATGCCTTCGTATTCCTTCTCGAGGCCGGCAAAGGTGTCAACGAGAGCCTGAGCGGCGGGAATTACCTTGTCCTCAAGAAGCATTACGGCAGCGATGTGCATCGCGGTCGGGAAGGTGTCGTTGGAGGACTGGGACATGTTGATATCGTCGTTGGGATGCAGAAGCTTCTTTCCGGCGATTTCGTTGCCGCGGTTGGCGATAACTTCGTTGGCGTTCATGTTGGACTGTGTGCCGGAGCCGGTCTGCCATACTACGAGCGGGAAGTGCTCGTTGAGCTTGCCGGTCATGACTTCGTCGCAGGCCTCGGAAATGGCAGCGAGCTTCTCGGCGGTCATCTTCTCGGGCTTGAGCTCGGCGTTTGCGAGAGCGGCGGCCTTCTTGAGAATACCGAACGCGTAGGTGATTTCGCGGGGCATAACCTCGATGCCTTCACCGATTCTGAAGTTTTCGTGGCTTCTCTCGGTCTGGGCAGCCCAGTACTTGTCGACGGGAACGTACATTTCACCCATAGAGTCATGCTCTATGCGGAAACCTTCTTTGTTTTCCATGGTTTTGAACCTCTCTTTGGATTTATATTTTTTTATTTTTTCGGCAATTTTGACTGAGAATACAGTCTTGCTATAATATTATAGCATAAAACAGTTTTTTTTTCAATTATGAAGTTTTTAATTTATATTATAATAACAAAAAAGAATTTTGTTAATATTGCACATCCGTAAGCCTTCATGCGCCACGGAGGCGGAATTCCGGGCCGCCTGCATTCCCGATTCCGGGCTTTTTTATGGTAATACTCAACAAAAAACTCCGTTCGGAGTTGGTCATTATCAACAACACAAGTCTGCCCTCCGGCCGCTCGCGCGAAAAGCCTCCCTTCCCTTCCGGGTCCCGGGAAACCGCAGCTGTTAATCGGTCCGTCGTTCGCGGCTCCGAGAATGAGGCACGCACGCCGGCGCTCCGTCTTTTCCGCTGACATTTATGGAATTATTTTTCCTTATACTCACAAACCGCCGCGTCTTCGCCTCATTGCCTTCCTTCGCATAGAAAATCTGTGACTGTTCGGCTATGAAGACGATTTTTTTCGGATCCGTCCCCGTTAATCCAATCGGCGGTTGTCCGACGAAACGCTCGTTTGAAGAGCCGCTGCCCGGGGAAAGGCGGCTTCCAGGCCTCACAGTGGTTGTAACACTGCAAATTTACGAAAAAAAGCTTTGATTTTTTCTTTACTTTTTTATAAAAATATGATAAAATAATATAAATATGTTTGCAGCAATAAACAAATATAAATATAGCGGCATATTGCCGTGGAAAACGGAGTACTGTGATGTACAAAATTATCAGCAGAAAAGAGCTGAATCCCACTGTTACTCAGCTTGAGATTCTTGCTCCCCTGGTAGCTGCAAAGGCGCTGCCCGGACAGTTCATCATCCTCAGAGTCGATGAGGAAGGCGAAAGAATTCCGCTCACCGTAGCCGGAACAAACAAGGTCGCCGGAACCGTTAAGATCATTTTCCAGATCGTCGGCGCGACCACAGAGAAGCTTAACCACAAGTATGAGGGAGATTCCATCTCCGACTTCGTAGGCCCTCTCGGAACCGCCACTCACACCGAGGGCATCAAGAAGGTCTGCATCATCGGCGGCGGCGTCGGCTGCGCCATCGCAATGCCTGTTGCCGAGGAGTTCCACAGACTCGGCGCCGAAGTTACCTCCATCATCGGCTTCAGAAGCAAGGATCTGCTTATCCTCGAGGATGAGTTCAGAGCCTGCTCCGACAAGCTCGTCGTTATGACAGACGACGGCTCCTACGCACGTCAGGGCAACGTAACCGTTCCGCTCAAGGAAATGCTCGAAGCCGGCGAAAAGTTCGATGAGATCATCACCATCGGTCCTCTGATCATGATGAAGTTCGTCGTTCTCACCGCCAAGCCCTTCGGAGTTCCCTGCACCGTCTCCATGAACCCCATCATGATCGACGGTACCGGCATGTGCGGCGGCTGCCGTCTTACCCTCAACGTCGACGGCAAGAAGGTCACCAAGTTTGCCTGCGTTGACGGTCCCGATTTCAACGGCTACGAGGTTGATTTCGACGAGGCCATGTCCCGCGGCCGTATGTATTTTGATTTTGAACGTCATGCCCACGAAGAGACCTGCAATCTCTTCAAGAAGGCTGAATGAGGAGGCAGAAAGATGGCAATTAACCCTAAGAAGCATGAAATGCCCACTCAGGAGGCTGCTGTTCGTGCACATAATTTCAACGAAGTCGCTCTCGGCTATACCGCCGAAATCGCAGTTGACGAAGCCAAGCGCTGCTTAAACTGCAAGAACCGTCCCTGCGTTGCCGGCTGCCCCGTCAACGTTCAGATTCCCGATTTCATCTCCAGAATCAAGGAAGGCGATTTTGAGGGCGCATATCAGACCATCAGAATGACCTCTACCCTTCCCGCCGTTTGCGGCCGTGTATGCCCTCAGGAGTCCCAGTGCGAGTCCAAGTGCACGCTCGGCATCAAGTTCGAGCCCGTAGGAATCGGCAGACTTGAGAGATTCGTTGCCGACTGGCACAATGCCAACAGCACCGAAAAGGCCACGGCTCCCGAAGCCAACGGTCACAAGGTTGCCGTAGTCGGCTCCGGTCCTTCCGGCCTTACCTGCGCCGGCGACCTTGCCAGACTCGGTTACAAGGTTTCCGTATTTGAAGCTCTCCACACCGCCGGCGGCGTTCTCGTCTACGGTATCCCCGAGTTCCGTCTTCCCAAGAGCATCGTCGCCAAGGAAGTCGAAACCCTCAAGGAGCTCGGTGTTGAGATTGACACCAACGTTGTCATCGGCAAGACCCTCACCATCGACGAACTCTTCGAGATGGGCTACGAGGCCGTTTTCGTAGGCTCCGGAGCCGGTCTGCCCAACTTTATGAACATCCCCGGAGAAGCCTTCAAGGGCGTTTACTCCGCCAATGAATTCCTCACCAGATCCAACCTCATGAAGGCTTACCGCGAGAATCCGGTAACTCCCATCATGAAGGGCGGAAAGGTTGCCGTCGTAGGCGGCGGTAACGTCGCTATGGACGCTGCCAGAACCGCTCTCAGACTCGGCGCCGAGAAGGTATACATCGTATACCGCCGTTCTCTCCAGGAGCTTCCCGCACGTAAGGAAGAGGTTGAGCACGCTATGGAAGAGGGCATCGAATTCAAGCTTCTCAACAACCCCATCGAGATTCTCGGTTACAACAATCCCGAGAACCCCAGAGATCCCAGAAACGGCTTCGTTACCGGCATGAAGTGCATCAAGATGGAGCTCGGCGAGCCCGATGCAAAGGGCCGCAGACGTCCCGTACCGGTTGAAGGCTCCGAGTTCGTCATCGATCTCGACACCGTCATCATGGCCATCGGTACTTCGCCCAACCCGCTGATCAAGGACACCACCAAGGGTCTTG
>JAKSPQ010000030.1 GCA_024404665.1 Clostridia bacterium | reverse complement strand
CTTGCACCGCAGCTGTTAGGGTTAATTTGCCGTCAAAAAGCGATGAAAATTCACCCTAACACATCGAGGACTCTTGACAGTTAGGGTGAATTGTGCTATAATTTTTATAATAAATTCACCCTAACCGGAGTAATAGATGAGCGCATTTTATTTATTGCAGCAGCTTCTGACCGAAAAGGCGGAGGTACAGGCAAAGATCCGAACTATCCCGTTTGACGGTAGCATTGAAGTCAAAACAATAAAAGACGAAAGGTATATTTATGTCCGCAAAAGAGAAGCGGGAAAATATACATCGACATACATAGATAAGTACAGTGAAGAGCTGTACGCTCTGGCTGTTACCGGATCAATGCAGGTAAGAGAGCTCAGAAGACGTCTTAGAAAAATAGAAAAGCAGCTGGCAGAGCTCGGTTATTCAGAAGGAGATCTTTCTCCGAGAGTAAAAATGAATATTGATTTTGCGAGAGCCAACGTAAAAAGTCTGATTTACGACCAGGCAGTTCTGGAGGGAATTACGACAACCTTTCCGCAGACAGAGACCATTATTGAGAATGGTGAAGTAAACGGTGTTAAGGCCTCGGATATTCAGAAAATACTGAATCTGAAGCGGTCCTGGGAGCTTATTACGGACCCCGATGTTGTATCGTCTGCCTGTGATTACTATCTCCTATGTCACATAGCGAAGCTTGTAAACGAAGGATTTTTCCGCGACGGAGGAGCAATTCGCGGTGTACCGGTTTCTATCGGCGGCTCATCATACATTCCTCCGATGCCGAACGATCTGGATGTCAGGGAATGTATCAGAGACATAGTAAATTCGCCCGCCGAACCGATTGACATAGCAGTTGAACTGATGCTGTACTGCATGAAAACTCAAATCTTCATTGACGGCAACAAGCGTGCGTCTGTAATTTTTGCCAACCATTATATGATAAGAAACGGCCTTGGACTTCTTGTTATTCCCGAAAACCTCGTCACGGAATTCAAGAGCCTTCTTGTCGAATACTACGAAGACAGAAACTGTGAGAACATAAAAACATTTCTGAAAGAAAAGTGCAGAAAAACGTTCTGAAATCTGTAATGCCACGGAAAGAAAATTATACTGAACAGCCATTCATGTTTGATTTTCTTTGGGGCTTGTTTTTCTGAAGCTCTTAACACTTATAGCCCACTCAAAAATCAAAGGATTAATTACTAATATGGATCTCAATCGTTGGTTAGAAACATGTCGAAAGAAAAACATTACATATAACGAAATAAAAAAAACGGCTGATTGTGATTCCGAGGAATCATTATACCATATGGTTCAGAAGTGCGTTGAGGATGGATTGTTGTCTCCGGTACTGGCTTCAAAGACGAATGGCAACGTCCTTTTCCCAATCTACTTAAAATATCGCATTTCCGCGAAGAACAATGACTTGGATAATGAGAAGGGCCAAATCTCTGTGCTTCATCCGATTTTGCTTTGCAGCGGTGTCCTTCAGAAGAAGCCGGAAGATTATCAGAAATACAACGCACAATTCCAACTTCTCAACAAATGGCTTTTTACCCATGTGGAAGCGCCAGTTCCGGTGTCGCGAAAGGAACGTTCTTTTGAAATATTCGGAGAAGAGAAGCAACTTGAGGATGCGTCATTTGTCTCTTTGTTAAAACGTCTGGGAATAACTCCGGATGTTCTTCTCTACTACGATACCCCGGAATACTGTTTTAATGATTATATTCCGGAACGGAAAAGCACTCTTCGTCTTCTCATCTGCGAAAATAAAGATATCTGGTTCAATATTAGGAGAATGATGTTTGAACAGAAAAAATTTGTTCTTTTTGATGAGCGTTTTGATGGTGTTGTATACGGATGCGGAAACAAAGTTTCCGAAAAAAACGCGCTGACTTCGTACACGGGTTTTTTAGGCACATCGGATATTCGGTATTGTTACTGGGGGGACATTGATCGAGAGGGGCTTAATATTTTTGTAAAACTGAAGCGGGCTAATCCCGGTCTTGAAATTACTCTCTTTACGAGAGCTTACGAAACGATGCTGGAAAAATCGGTCGATTACCCTATTCCCGATAGCCAGGACAATCGTGAAAAGATGGAGGACTATTCCGAAATCTATTCAAACTTCGACATTGATCACCTTTCAATGATTAAACAATCGATTGATCAAAACAAACGTATTCCGCAGGAAATCATTTCTTTTGCCGTGCTGAACGGCACAATGAGGTAACTAATGATGCTTCGTTCTGAAACGTCAGAGCTTTTAGCGGGCTTTGAAAAACGGATGAAATTCATCAATATAGTCAAGTTTATTCTTGATTACAAGTATCCGGACGATATCAAGAAAATGATTCCGGACAAAGAAATACTGGATAATATCGTTATAGCCGTTCTTGTGTTCATTAAGGAGAGGACGTTAGGCACTGACAGTAGTTGCACTCTCGGTGACGTGGAGCGTTTTCTTGAAAGTCTGACGCCGGTATTACCGCAAAATAATATCGACGCAGCTGCTCTGGCAGAATATGTTGTTGTTGATATGCTTCAGCATGGTGGTCTGCTGTCCGAGTACCTGACATTTTTCAGTAAAGACGAATCATTTGCAAAAATGCCGATTCGACTGATTGTGGAGGATAAAGGGACATACCATCTAACCGATGACGCTTTTGATTTCCTTTTCCGCACAAAGGAAATAGAATCAGAACTTGATTATTCCGTCACAAGATTCAAGATGAAGGAATATCTGAAGCGGAATAATTATGCCGAGGCGCTCGATCAAAGCCGCGAACTTGTCAACCGCATTCGGAATATGAAAACAAGTATGGACGATTTTCTTGTCCGCTGCAGAGAGAATATTTCAAAAATTAAGTTTGATAAGTATGAGTAGAGTATCCGTCGTATACGTTCCTTATTAGAAAGCGATTATAAATAACTTGAGAAAATAAAGGCAAACGCCAGAGAAAGAGCCGAAAAACTCAGCGAGGCGCAGGGATCCGGTATTGACGCCGAAGAAACAAGAAAAAACCGGATGGCTCTGAATGAAATCGTTTCAAATATCAGCCAGACCATTGAGGAACAAAGAAGTCTGATCAATAAAAAAGATTCGCTTTCCGATTCCTATTCCGTTCTTTTACGCGACAGCTTTGTGGTGAATCGTTTTGAACGGATGAATTTTGAAAAGGATCTCTTGGCACCACTCCGAACAATAGGGGATGCGCTGGGAGATGCAGCGATGTTTTTACTTTTTCCTCTGGTCAAGCCTTCATTTGATAATGTTTTCAGTGTTGAGAACTTTTATGCTCCTATGGGAAAAATGTCAGAAGAAGAGAGCGAAGAAGGCGATGATATGACGGAGACGGAAGAAGATGGAGCTAATCTGATTCAAATCAGAAACGAGAGATTCTATAACATAGTCTTTAGCTTTTTCCGCTTTGTTTCAAAAAGACATAGTTTTTCGGCTGAAGAATACATAGAGTCGTTAACGATGTCAGAACTCTGCGACTATTGTGAAGAAAATGCTTTGCCAAATGTTCTTTTGTCTATATATTCGATGCAGTCTCTGAATATTGAAGAATGGAAAAAAGAAACGGATATCATTATTGAGCCGCTTGGGGATTTGGAACTGGCTTGGTGTTTATCAAAGATGCCCGAAGAGTATCTGAATATGAAAGAAATTCGTGTCACTAAAAAAGATAAGCCTTGTCAGTTTCTTGTTCGAAGAGACGGGAAAGAATATCAAATAGATTTGACCGACTTTGACGTGGAGGTTGTTACAGTATGAAAAGAAATACTGTTGAAGTGTTCCATGCACTTATGAAAAAAGGATGGGTTGACCGCAGAGACAATCCCGAAATATGGTCTATGATGGAGGATCAGGACGTCCTTGAAGAACTGGACGATTTTAAGGCTGTCATGGGAATTGATATTATTCGCGTCGGAGATCGCATTTATATGGTAGCCACGCAGGATAATGACCTTTTCCTGAAAAATAATGTGGATTACCGGTCAGATATCAGCGCAGGAAATGAAGTGAGGACCAGAGACCTCTATTTGTTCAATTATCTGTCCATATACCTGATTTATCTCTTTTTCAGTGGAGAAGGAAGCGACCCGTGCAGCCGTGAATTCCTGAAAAAAGCCGAGCTTGTGTCGTTGTTTACTGCTCATTGTGAAAGTGTTACATCAGAAGGGATCGGAGACCGGAGCCAAACTGAATACAGTGACAATTTCATCGCTCTTGCAAACGCTTGGCTCAGTAAGCTCGACGGGGATCCGGCTTCCAAGAAATTCGACCAGAAATATGGAATTGTCAATAGACTGATGGTCAAATACAAGAATGACGGGTTGTTTGAAATTAGTGAAGACGATCTGATCAGACCGACGAGAAAGTTAAAAGATCTGATGCCGTATTTCCTTCGCAAAGACCGTGTCAGCGATATACAGAACTGGATAAAGGAGACTGACAGCGATGCCGCAGATAAGTAAAGTCAGAATCGTTAATTTCAGATATAATGACGGCAAGCGTCTGATTGCCGATGAGCTTTTTGATTTTTCGGACAAGGAGAGCAGCACTGCTAAAAACGTTCTCTTGAACCTTGCTAACGGTGGAGGGAAATCGGTCCTTGTTCAGCTCATGATGCAGCCAGTGATTCCCAAGGCAAAGGTCGCCGGGCGAAAGATCGAGAGTTTCTTCAGTAAATCTTCAGATCATTGTTTTGTCCTTTTGGAATGGATCAAAGACAACAGTACGGAGAAGTTGATGACGGGCATTGCCATGTCAGCCAGTGAATCAACTGCAACTGAAGATGACAGTACTCGCGGTATGTCAGTAAAATACTATACGTTTTATTCGAACTACCAGAATTATCAGAATCATTATAATATCATTTCTCTTCCGCTTTCAAAAAGGGACAACGGGAGATTTATTCCTGCGGATTTTGACAGCGTTCGAACAATTGCTAAGAAAAGCAGTGGCGCTATAGAGTATTACGCATCTGACGATAATCCATTATGGCAAAGAAAATTGCTGGAGTATGGAATCAATTGGAACGAATGGAGAATGATAGAACAACTGAATTCTGAAGAGGGCGGACTTACCAAATTTTTCGGTGATTTCAAAAATTCTGATGCAGTAGTTGATAAGCTCCTTATTCCTCGTATTGAAAGTCAATCTACCCAGTCGGGAAACAAAGAAGATTCTTCTTTGACCACGATGATGATTTCTTTTGCGCGGAAATTCGGTCAGCAGCGTGAAATCATCAGGGAACGCGATGCACTGAAAGCGTACTATGATGAGTTAATCGAACGAAAGAAGGAAGCCGGCGAGCTGTGGAGCCTTGATGACAAGGTCAAGCAAGCACTGGCGGCTCTCTTTGCTTTTTCCGATGCGCTCGAAAGAAAAATTGACTCTTGCATAACCGAAGAGGAGATACTTGACGGTGTCATAGAGCAATCGAAAAAAAGTATTTGGAATATTCAATACGAAAAGGCCTCTTTTGATTTTTACGAGGCTTTAGAGAAATATATTTTTGCCCAAAAAAATGCTCAACAGGCCACTGCTGAGGCAGAATCTGTGCAAAAAGAGCACGAAGAAGCTCAGATGCGTGTCCTTCTTCTCGAATGCGCGAATTATTATCAGAAACTTAGGACCGTCGAAAATGAAATCGCCGGGCTACAATCTGCAATTGTCGAAAAAGAAAGCAACGAACAGGAAGGAAGAAAGCTCGCAGTCTTAAAATATTCGGCGTATGTTGCGATTGAAAAAGCGCTTTCTGAAGAAAACGAAAGATCCTCAACACTGAAGGCTCGTCGCGCTGAGGCTGAAGAAGAATTGGAAGCGGCGTCAAAAGAGAGGATTGTACTTCAGAAAGAAAAAGAATCTTCTCAGACTGCTTTGGATAAAGAAAACGGCAGGCTGGATTCCGCGTACGAGGAAACAGATAAAGCGGTAACAAAGGTTGGCTTTGAAATCTTCAGGCGTCTTGACGGAAGTTACGGAAATGATGAGATTGCTGAGGAAAAAGAAAAGCGCGACAATGACGCCCAAGCGGTAAGCCAAGAGAGGCTCGAATACGAAGGAAAAAGAGAGACCTGCCAAAATGAGAAAGATGCTATTCCTCAGCAGGTTGCTGATCTGAAGTTGGAAATTGGTCGTTTGGATACCGATTGTGCTAATGTTGAAAAGGCCATCTCTGAGTATGATGAGGCAGAGAAAGCTGTTCTGGCCATCTGCTGGCAGTATAATCTTGATCCTGCCGAAAGATTCACGGACAGTATCAAGCATTATCTTGACGATGAGATTCGAAATGCTCAGTCTAAGGAAGCAGCGCTGGTGTATAAAATTGCCATTGCCGAGGAGTCGATTAGGGCCGTTGATAATTCTGCGGTTCATGTTCCCAAGGCTGTGATGGATTATCTGAATCAGACCGGTGTGAGATATCAGACATGCGAACAGTATTTGCTATCGCAGGTTGATAGCGGAACGATGACGGCCGAACGGTGTATGGAGATATTGAAGAAGTATCCGGCTGTTGCTTTTGGCATCATGATGGACGAAAGCGAAAAGGACCGTTTCTTCTCTTATGGCAGAGAAGAATGGCTTCCGGCGATGGTTCCTCTATTTACACCTTCACAAATGAATAACGTTCTGAGCATCCAGGAAGACAGAAAAGTAGCTATTGCGTTCTTCTCAGAGGAATATTTTAGCGATAAAGAACACTATACCGAAAAGAAGAAAAAGCAACTAGACGCTCTTTTGTCTGAGCAGAGTCTTCTTCACGATAGAGTGGCTAACCTTCGTGCTCAAGTAGAAATTGTAAATCGTTTTTCATATCCAGAGGACTGGAAAGCAAAGAAGGAAGCTTCTCGCGATGAAATAAAGAAAGCGATTGCTTCAGCTCAATCTGAAGTTACTGCATTACTGCAGCGCTCTACAAAGCTGGAAGCAGGGATTGCCGACCTCATTGAAAAACTCAAAGCCCTGGCAGAGGAAGAACGGAAGTATTCCGTTTTTTGTGACGATTATATCGTGCTTCTTGATAGGATTGAAGCAGAAAACAAACTGCAGGCTTCCGTAGCGAAACTCAAAAATCACCATGAAGAGGCAGAAGAAAAACACTTGCGATCCGTAAGACGAGAAAAGGACGCTGCCGATATTCTGGAACGAATCAGAAAAGACGCAGATGTCTCCGCCGCAACGCTTTCCGAACTTGAAAAAGCCGTAAGCGAAGTAACCGGCGCGGCGGAAACTGAACTCATAGAAGGTGTATGGACAGATTTGCTGGTACAATACCGTCAGCTTCAGGAATCTCAAAGTGCAGCGCTGAAAACACTTCGTGATAACTTGCATGAAAAAGAAAATCGGGCAGAGGAATACCGTAGTGAGTTAAAGAAGCGAAATTGCGCTGAGAATCAATATTCTGCCATTGTGTATTCGGAAGTCGAAGAGGCAGCGGGACGAAACAACACTGAACAATTGAGCGGACGCCTTGCCGAACTTCGTAAAAAAGTAAGTGAGCTTACCAAAGCAGAAGGAAAAGCTGAAGGCATCAAAGATTCAGCAGAAAAAGCATTGAATATCTATGCAGAGGAACCGCTTGATAAGAGCAAGATCGGAGTCGACTTCTCTTCCAGAATCAATGATGAAAATAAAAGGCAGACAGCTGCTTTATTTAAGAAACGAAAAGTTGAAGAACTTAGAAAAGGCTTGGAAAGAATCTCCGCTCGTGTCACGGATGAACTGTCCGATAAAAGACGCGAAGGCATAGCTGCTCACGTTTCTTTGGATGAGGATTATAAAGCCCAGTATGCTCATCTACTCGATGAGTGGAAAAGGCTCAAAACACAGTTTGAGCAAAGACATGCTGATGTTAAAGAGATATTTGAACGTGTGCGCAGTTGTTTCTCCGGGAAGTTTTATGGGTCAGGGCAAGCTTTGGACGGACTTTGCCATCTTCTGAATGATAAGGATATTCGAGGAGATCGGTATTTCACTTTGTCTGAGCAAATTGAAGCAAATCAGAAAACCGTTCAACTGCAGATTTCTAAAATCGAAACGGATCTTGCTGAGTTTGATCACAGTCGAGAGGACCTTATTCACCAATGTGTCACTCAAGGGCAAAGAATATATGAGGGCTTGAAGCAAATGATGCAGAGCTCCCGTGTGCGAGTGTATCAGGGAAAAGGCAACCAGCAGATGCTGAAACTGGACATTCCGGACGACGTGGATCCCAATGTTGCCCGAAGTACTATTACTGCTGAAATCAGCATCGGAACTGAAGAACTTTCATCAAAAATTACTGCGAATACGGTAATCAGCGACGCAGATCTCCGAAAAGAGGCAGAAAAGATTGTCGGAAGCAAGAAGCTATTCCGGAAATATATAGGCAAGGATTCAATTGTGCTTAAAGCCTATAAGATTGATCAGAATCCTGAAAATGCCGGCTACAGAACCTGGGAGCAGACTCAGGTAAATAACTCCGGCGCGGAAAAGTTCGTAGTATACTTTGCGATTATTCTGTCACTTATGAACTATTCGAGAAGCAACAGTGCAAGCATCAATGATCGGGCTCAGCTTAGTACATTGATTCTTGATAACCCGTTCGGACCTATTTCATCCGCTCATGTTCTTGAACCGATGTTTGCAATTGCAAAGCATTTCCGAGTACAGATGATTTGTTTGTCGGATATCAGCAAGCAGGACATTCTGAACTGTTTTGATCTCGTAATCAAAGCTGTGATTAAGCAGCGGGCATTTTCCAATGTCGAATTACTTACTCATGACGGAAATGAAGTGATGGAACATGGTTTTTACAGATCAGAGCAAATCAGTATGTTCTGATAATTATAATTCGACAATCAATATCTAACACACAAAAAGGGATTCCTTTAACTTTCGGCTTTGGGAATCCCTTCGGATTTTGTTGAATATAATGAGGGTGCTTCAGCTGCTTTTCCTGAAGTTCCGGTCGGTTAGTATGCGGGCGGCGATGAGACCGAGAGGGAGGCCTGACATGATGAGAACGGCCTTTGTGAGCCACATGCTTCCCGATGCGATGTCGTAGATACCCAGATAGTATATTCCCTTGTAAAGGTACATGCCGGGGACCATAATGACTATCGAGGGAACCGTAAGAGTGATGCGGGGATATCCGATTCTTTGCTTGATGAGAGAGGCGAGAAGACCTGCCGCAAAGGCGCCGGCAAAGGCTGCGGCACCTGCGGGAACCGATGTGAAGTCCAGGAGTACAAAGCGGAGTGTGTTGGCAATCATACCTATGATGCCTGCGGCGACGGCCATGCGGCGCTTGGAATTGAATAGATATGAAAAGCCGTAAACGCCGACGAAGCTCGCGAGCATGCGAAGCGGATATTTCAGTGCCGCGGGCAGCTGCTGTTCGGGAAAATCGGAGGGAGTAATGCCGAAGGCGACGGCGGTGAGCCAGCCTGTAAGAGCGGCTGTGATTATGATGAGAAAGGCGTAGGCGAGTCGTTCAAGGCCTGAACGGAGGTCCAGCTTGGCAATGTCAAAGCCGCCGGTGATGAGAGGAAAGCCCGGAATGACGAACAGCATAGAGCAGATGTAACCGGCCTCGTGAGAGGACGGAAGTCCGAAGGCAAGACCGCCAAGGCGGGAAAGAAGCATGTACACCGTCGATGCCGTTATAACGGCAAGCGTGACGTTGGCAAGAAGCGTGATGTGCCTGTCGATGAGAAGCTTGCGCACAAGCATTCCGGCCGCTGCACCGAAGAAGGAAAGAAGCATCTCCGGCAGTCCCCCTCCGAGCAGAAATGCAAATGCCATACAGGCAAAGCCTGATGCGAGAGACAGCTGCCATGGCCTGTAGTTTCCGGGCTTTGCGGCTATGGAGTCCAGAATAGTGTGAAATTGCTCGACTGAGTATTTTTCGGCCTTTCCTGCGAATGTATCGGTGAAGAATTCGATCGCATCGAGACGGTCGTTGTTTACCGATGTCGTATTAATCGAAAGAGCTCCGGTATAGGATTCATCCTCGTCGACGCAGGTGTACTCTATTGAAAGCAGGCCGATGTCGGCGTTGCATACGATCCCCAGAGCGCGGGCGGTTTTGTTCATGGAGGCTCTCACACGCCAGGCTCCGGTGCCGGAGGACAGCATCATCAGGCCTACGCGCCCGACGAGGGACGCCTTGTCTTTTAGTGACGCATTCACGGCTGCGCTGCAGCTGTCGACGTCAATCAGCTCGTGCCATTTTATGGCCATATGCTGAGATCTGAATTTACTCATGTTTTTTACCTGTGCCGTTTCCTGAAATGCTTAAAGCCGAAATAGAGGTGCTCGGAAAACTGGACGCGCGCTGTCTTCTGGTCAGCCACTTCCCGGGCATGATACGCGAAAAAAGCGAAGTGATAAGAGAGCTTGAGGAAATATATAAAACGAGAAACAAAAATGATACCCTAATAACCGTCGGATAAATATGGTTTTAATCCGCTTAAGGATAAAAATCCGTTAAAAAATCATTTTCAGAATTCCGCGGAGAGGGTGCCCGTTGGCAATTGCGAGAAGCCCTGAGAAGATTCCGGGCTTTACTCCGCTTGAAATCTGCATACATCTCAGAGGAGCTCCGAGACTAGCATTCATCATCATTCGGAATGACGGGTCGGAGCTTCCTTTTTTTACGCCGAGACCTTTTGCAAGCGTGCTCTCAACCGCACGGTATAAGATTTTCATTATCAATGAACCGTCTTTCATTTCCTCTACGCTGTTGTTCATTGTATAAAACCCCTTTACGGGACGTGGAGGCTCGCTGATTTTGCCGTATATTTTTTCAAAATCCGCCGCTGAAGGCTTCCCGAGGCAGCTTTCATAGAATGTTCCTTTCAGATCCGGATGCGGTGAAAGCTTTTCTCCGGCAATGTGCATTTCGCAAGACAAGGGGCCTGCCTCCGCGTAATATGTTCCGGCGGGTATTTTCCAGCCGTTCTGCCAGACCGCAAACGAGCGTTCTGAAAGCGAAAAGGTGACGGTTTTTGACTCCCCCGGCGCAAGCTTGACCTTTTCAAAGCCTCTGAGCTCGCGTATCGGTCTGACAATACCGTCTCCGGGCGCGCGACTCATAAGCAGAACGGACTCCGCTCCCGCAGAGCTTCCGGTGTTTTTTATGCTGACAGAAACCTTCATGCCGTCTGCCCGGAGCCCCGAATACTCAAAGGACGTATAAGACAGCCCGTGGCCGAACGGAAACCTTACAGGCACAGAGGCTTTTTCATAATATCTGTATCCTACATAAATACCTTCCGCATAAACGGAATTTCCCGGATTTGAGAATGTTTCTGAAGATGCGCAGTCTTCGTACACGTAAGGCCAGCTCTCGGCAAGCTTACCCGATGGTGAAATATATCCGTAAAGCAGGTCCCTGAGAGCCTCGCCGCCGGCCTGGCCCGGAAGACCCATATAAAGAATCGCGTCAACATTGTCTGCCCAGGGGCATTCGACTGCCGAGCCCGAAAAGAGAACAACGACCGTTTTTTCAGCCGCGGCGGCTACGGCATCGATGAGCCTCAGCTGCCCTTCGGGCATTTTCATACTGTCCCTGTCAAAGCCCTCAGACTCGTATGTTTCGGGAAGCCCCGCAAATATGACTGCGACGTCGGCTGAGGCAGCGGCGCGAACTGCTTCGCAAAGAAGCCCGTCGCAGGTTGAGCCGTCGTCGCAGCAGCCCTCGACCCATCTGACATCCGGCATGGCTTCAAGCGGTGACGTGAGCTTTATGGGATTGATATGGCTGGAGCCCGAGCCCTGGTAACGCATGTTTTTCGCCATGGCACCGATGAAAACGGCTTTTCCGTCTGGTGCGAGCGGCAGAACGTTTCCATCATTTTTCAGCAGAACGGCGCTTTCTTCGGCTGCCTCTTTTGCAAGTTTGTTATGTTTTTCCCTGTCGAAAGCGCTGCCCTTTACCGTATCGGCCGATGAAGAAGCCAATGAACGAATTCTTGCTACGGCTTTGTCTATGTCTTCTTCGGCAAGTGTTCCTTTTTTTACGGCCTTTATTACCGCAGAAGCCTCCGTAAATCTGCTGCCCGGCATTGACAGATCGCAGCCTGCCCTGAATGCGGCAATGCGGTCAGAGAGTCCTCCCCAGTCAGTGATTACAAGGCCGTCAAAGCCCCATTCGTTTCTGAGAATGTCTGTCAGAAGCTTCTTATTGTCGGAGCAGTATACTCCGTTCAGCTTATTGTAGGCTGACATTACGGCGGACGGATGTCCTTCGGTTATTGCTGTTTCAAACGAGCTGAGATAGAGCTCGCGCAGAGTTCTCTCGTCAACTAAGCTGTCGGAGCTGAATCTTGAATTTTCGCGGTTGTTGCATGCAAAGTGCTTGAGACAGGATGAGACACCCGTGCTTTCCGCTCCGCGTATCCATCCCGCGGCCATTCGTCCGGAGAGCAGGGGATCCTCGCTGAAATACTCGAAGTTCCTTCCGCAAAGCGGATTCCTTTTAAGATTTGCACCGGGGCCCAGAACTATATCCACTCCGAGCGACGCGGCTTCTTCGCCTATGGCTTTGCCTATCCTTTCGGCAAGCTCCGGGGCAAAGCTGCAGGCGGTTAACGATGCTGTCGGAAACGAGGTCGCCGGAACGGAGTCGTTGATGCCCAGCATATCCGTGCCGCCGGATGTTTCCTGCTTTCTCAGTCCGTGGGGACCGTCCGACAGCGTAAGGCTCCGTATTCCGTGCTCGGGATAGGCTCTTGTGTGCCAGAAATCCGCTCCGGAGCACAGGGCTATCTTGGTCTTGATATTCATTTTCATTGCCGGGATACCTTTCTGTTTTTTGAGGGAGCGGAGCGGGAAAGCCTACTGCGGCAGTATCGCAAAACGGAAAAAGTTATTTTTTAAGACCTATTTTAACGTCGCCGTTTTTATCGACGGTAATCTGAAGGTTTTTGAGATGCTTCTCGTAGAACTGATTTTTCTCGCCGTCGACCATCTCGATTCGTGTCTTGATGAGAACATCCTCAAAGAGCTCTTTTGCGTTGAAACTGAATTTTTCGAAGAAAGAATCGAATTCGGAATACATTGCCTGCTTCTTCAGAGAATCGTCCATTCCGGTATAGAAATCATCTGTAAAGCAGTAAAAAATACCGTTTTCGTCAAGAACCCGTCTCAGCTCCCGGCTTGCCTTGCGATGCTCGAGCATTATGATGAAGTTGGCGTCCGGGATTTCCTCGATGAGACCCCAAAAGTCCGAATCGCTTGAAACGAGAAGAAACGAATCCACATTGTTTCTGTAATACTCTCTCGTGACTCTCGAAGTAAGCTTTACGTCGAGAAGAGATTTATTGTCAAGCAGCCTCTGAATAATATTGTGTTCTATCTTTTCCGGCTCGATGTTTACGTGCTGCTCGAAAAAGCGCCAGCCCGAGGGAGCCTTTGGATCATCGTACAGAATGATTTTGTCAATTTTGTTTGCCTGTACGTCATCTATGCAGTTGAACATGGCACAGAGGGAATAAGGGTCTGCGTTTTCGCAGTCGACAACGAGAACCGCATGATTGCTGTTGTCGATGAAATCATAAATCCTGTTCTTGATTTCGTCGCTGACGTCGGAAAGATTCGAGAGATCAATGAAGCTGTCTCCGTGCCAGCTGTAAAGAGCAGTCGTGAATTTGTAGTCGTTTGCGAAGAGATTGCCGCAATCGTACGGCCTCCAGTTTATGTAAACGCCGAAGGGGTAAAGGGACTTGTTTTCGTAAAAAAGATTTGCGGCAGCCTGCGTGCCTTCGCGCTTCTGGCCGTTAGGCATAATGAACAGTTCTCTTATGTAGTCCCATTTTATCCAGCTCGGAAGCAGGTCTCTGCAGTTGTTGATTCTGTCTCCGATGATACGGTTTATCTCAATTATGATATCCGTCAGATTGCGGCCGGAGGTCGGAAGGCGTATTCCTTTCTGTTCAATGTAATCAAGCGCTTCTTTCGGGAAGTAATCGTTAAGCGCGAAAAAGGCTCTGCCTTCCTTGCGCATTGCGTTGTTCAGATGCCTGAAATTGTGTTCAATCGAGTTTCTCAGAAGGCAGAGACTGCGAATAATCATGGCTCTGTCATTGCTTCTGAACTGTTCGTATGGCTCGCGGATGAATAAATCAGTGTCCTCGGAAAAGAATTTGTCATGAACACCTGTAAGAAACGCCATACGGGTCACAAGTTCTTTTTTGTTTTCGTAATATCTAATGCTGACCGAAGCATCTTCCGGCATTTCGGTCATATAGTTTTCGGGTAAGATTGTTTCCATATCAGTCACTCTTTTTGTATTGTGGTAATCATGGGCCATATGTCCGTTTTTTATAATTAATTATACCACAAAATGCCTCTGATATCAAGTGAATAAACCCTGAAGAAACATGAATAATACCCGTCGGATGTTAAAAAAACGTTTTTTCAAACACCCGACGGGTTACGTCTTATTTCTTTCTTCTTCTGATGTCCGCGTCGACCTTGGCCCTCCAGGCGCCTCCGTCAAGCTTTCTCGCGCAGCGGACGGTCTCGATTGCATCGCTCATGGCGCAGTATTCGGCCTGCAGTCCCTCTCTGTCCTGAGCATATTCAACTGCGCGCTCGCGGCGGATTCCTATGTTTTCCGCAGTCTCGACGGCATCGATGTTGGCTGCCATGAAAATGAATTCCCAGCCGTATTTTTCGGTCTGCTTTTTTATCATCTCCCGGACCTTGCGGCTGCTGTAGGTGCGGCTTGCGTTTTCCATTCCGTCGGTGGTGATTATGAAGACGGTGTGGGCGGGAACGTCCTCGGGGCGGGCGTATTTATGAATGTTGCCGATGTGATGAATGGCTCCGCCGATGGCATCGAGAAGCGCGGTGCAGCCGCGAACCTCGTAATCATTGCGGGTCATCGGCTCGATCTCCGAGATGTCTACCCTGTCGTGAAGCACGACCGTCTCGTTGTCGAAGAGCACGGTGGAGATGTAAACTCTTCCTTCAATCTGCTTCTGGCGTTCTATGGTTGCATTGAAGCCGCCGATGGTGTCATCCTCGAGACCGGACATTGAACCCGAACGGTCGAGAATGAATACGACCTCCGTGATGTCGTTTCTGCGGTTTTTATTCATGGTTTCTTCAGTTTTCATTTTTGTATCCTCCGAAATGTGTTTTGTGTTTTCAGCGCCTTTCCCTGCTGCTGTGGCCATATTATATCACTTTTCGGAGAGCGTTTGGTAAATCTCTGATTGACAAATAAAACGGGATGACAAAAAAATCAGAGGCCTTTTGGTCATCTCGTGCGTTAGTGCGGCGTAATATCGGCCGGAGAAAAACGGAACACATTATTCGGCTTTTCCGGTGTATGTCAGTGTCGTGGTCACTCAGCTCAGTACTTCCAGAGCGTCGGCTGATCGTATTTGAGCAGTTCCGAGTCGATGGTGTATATATCGTAAATGCCGTTTATCAGAAAGAATGCGACGATGCGGTCGAAGAGCAGACTTTCGGACAGAATAAAGCCCGTGGATTTCAAGAGCGCCTGCGTTTCCTCGAGCGTCAGTCTTAACGCTACGGAGAAGGAGATAACGGTGTTTTTGCTCGGCATATATTTTTTATCGGATATAATCTTATGCCAGGTCTGTCTTGATACGTTTGCTGCCTTATAGCACTCAACATCCGTCATGCCCTTGAGATCAATGAGTCTTGTAAGCTTCTGCGCAAAGCCTTCGTCAAGAGACGAAACAAGCTCCTCGGGCGTTTTCGGAGAAACGATTTTTACGGAGGCAGTTTACTGCCGGCGTTCGTTACCGTCTTCCGGAATGCCGTCCCGGGGTAAAGCACAGTCTTCCTCCGTCATGCGGTCGTCTGACTGAAGCTCTAAAGCGTATGAGGGAGCGTAATCAGCGATTTGTTCGGCTAAAGCCAAGTCCTCAGTTTTGTGTGGCTTTGGAATCGCCGCATTGCCCGCAGCAGTTTTTTTGTCGGATTTTTTCAGTCCGAACGTTTTTTTGCTGCGTGCGGGGCTCCTTTGTGCACTGATTTCGCATAACGGCCGGTATTCGAATGAAGAAAGGTAACTCTTCAGCTGTCTTTCGGTTTCATCGGGAACAGAATAAACCGAGGTGTCGGGAACCGCTATGAATACGGTGAGCTCGCGTTCTTCGCCGAGAGAGTCGAGATGGGCCGTGATGCACTCGACGGCAAGCTTCAGAACAAGCTCCCGCGGAAAGCCCATGGCACCGGACGATATTAACGGAAAGGCTACGGATTCAAAGCCGAATTCTTCGCAAAGAGCGAGAGCTGATTCATAGCAGCTTTTCAGCAGTGCGATTTCGCCTTTGCTGCCGCTGTTCCATGCGGGCCCCGCCGTGTGAATGATTTTTTTGCAGGGAAGAGAATATGCGTCCGTAATACATGCCCCGCCGATGTCGACGTGTCCTGCTTTCATGCATTCCTTAAGCAGCCCGGGACCTGCGGCCGCATGAATGGCAGCATCGACGCCGTGTCCTCCGGGAATCAGATGGGTATTTGTTGCGTTAACTACGGCATCGCAGGGGATTTCTGCAATGTTTTGTTTAATAATCAAAAGCGGCAACGCTGTCACATCCTTTCAATCTTAACGGATATGTCGCTCTTTCCCGGCACGGTTAATTCAAGCTGTTCGCCGCGGGCTTTCAGAAGCGCTTTTCTGTCTCCGTCAGTCGTATTGGTTATTATTACGGCAAGACTTCCGTCCGGCTTTTTTACCGCGCAGCATTCAAGACAGCCTCCCGACACGGAGGTTCTCAGTATGCGGTCGCCTTTTTCGATGAGATGTGAGGCAAGATAAATCTCGTTGTAATTCACCGATTTATACAGCGTACCTTTTTGTCTGTCATAAAACAGAGGAGAGATGCAGCCCCAGTCTCTGTTGTGGCAGGGCATTCCTCTTTCGTCAAGGAGAGCATTCCATTCGACTACGGCATTGGTTCCGTATGCTATTACGTTCCTGATTTCATCGATATATCTTCCGAAATAATTCTTCTGTGAGTTTGTGAACTCGGATTCGATTATGACCTTGTCGGGATAAAGCTCGCGTATTAGGGCGATGTCCTCAAGGCAGCCGCCTTTGCTGTACCAGTGAAAAGCGACGCCGTCCGCGTCTTTTCCGCAGTTGTCGAATATGAACGACGCTCTGTCAAACATTCCGTATCTGTTATAGTCCCAGCACAGTATTTTCGTACTCAGGCCGTGCTTTGAGAATACGGAACGAAGAACCCTGATGTACCGAGCTTCTTCCTCGGCTGTATAGACGCAGGTTTCCCAGCCGGTTCCGTTCCCGGGTTCGTTCTGAGGCGTTACGGCACCTATAACAATACCTGCCTTGGCATACTCCTCAACAAATCTTGCTGTGTATTCCGCATACAGAGAGTAGTATTCCGGCTTCAGATGGCCGCCTATACGGCTCCCCGAATCCTTCATAAAGGCCGGCGGAGACCAGGGGGAGGCAAAAAAGTCAACATCGCCGTCCCTGTAAGCGAGGACGTCGCGGGCCATCGGAATGACGTAATCGAGGTCGATGCCAAGGCTGAACGTTGAAAGAGTTTCGTCTCCTTCATCGATGTAAACATGGTTGTCAAGAGAAAAATCGGAGGAGCCGATGCAAATTCTGCAGATGCGATAGTTGAGGCCCTCTTTTCCGAAAACCATATCCAAATATTTCTGTTTGTTCTCTGCGGACATAAGCGCATATGTATATGCGGCAGCCTCCGTCAGTGCCGCACCGAAGCCGTAAAATCCCGTGCGTTCAATACCGTGTATATTGATTCTGTCGGGTTTGCCGTGCGTCGTTACGGAATCAGTCTGCGTATTTTTGATTTCACCGTTTTTCAGAGTGTACCGCTGAGTGATTTTCATCTTTGCGCTCTCCTTTACGAACATAGGAATATCGGTAGTGAAAAAATACTGTATTATGCATTTTTATTTTATCACTGTTTTTATTCCGTGTCAATAAGATATTGGCTTTTTCCTGCCTTGCTCCTTCATTCGTAAGAAAAACTGTTGACAAAACATTTATAATATAGTATAATATTACATGCAGGTAGCGATACACTGTACACCCGCTCAACCGAACTCGTGTTTAAGCGATATGTATTATCGTCGGCAGTGGGGACGCCTTCGGGCGTTTTTTTTTACATACGGGAGGTCCCCTATGAATCTGTATATTTATTCGGATGAATCCGGTGTTCTCGACAAGCTTCATAACGATTATTATATTTTCGGAGGACTGATTTTTGTGTCTCCGCAAAGACGCGAGGAGTACTCCAGAAGATTTATTGCCGCGGAGCGCAATATACGTCTGTCAGAGGGTTTTCCGGACTCGGCCGAGGTCAAGGCCAGCAAGCTCCGCGCCAAGTCCAAAAACAAGCTATACAGAGCCGTAAAGGACATAGAACGCTTCGGCGCGGTAATTAATCAGCAGAACCTTGTGAGAGAAGAGCTGTTCGAATCCAAAAAAACCAAGCAGCGCTATCTCGATTGGGTTTACAGACAGGCCGTCATCGAAAAGCTGAAGATTATGATCAGAAAGGGAATTATATACCCCGACGAGGTCGAAGCCGTTTATTTCAACGTGGATGAGCATTCGACCGCAACTGACGGGCTTTATGAGCTTGAAGAAGCTCTCGAGAGGGATCTGAAGCTCGGAATGCTGGAGTATTCATCGATGACATTTAAGGAGCCTATGTTCAAAAACGCCAAGACTGTAGACGTCAGATACTGCCAGTCGTCCTCGACCACGCTCGTCAGAGCCGCCGACATTATAGCCAATCATCTGTTCTATGAAGCCAACAGACAGAACGGTGTCATCGAATACGACGAAAAGCTCCACGTGTTTTATCACCCTAAGCCGGAATAAAAGCCCTGCCTTCGCGTGTTTGCCGATAATATAAATATGGCCGGAATCAAGACCAGAATTTCCGGGAAAGTGCAAAATAAATGTATTATCTTCTTTTTCTGTTTTTGCCGATGCTGGCTTCGCTTAAGGTTGCGGTTCAGGGAAAGCTAACCAGAAACAACAATGCGGGCCTTTCCGGCCTCTGCAGAATTAACGCGGCCGTCTTCGGAGCTACTGCGATTATTATGGCGGCCTTGTTTTTAAGATCCGCTCCTACCGCAGGTGTATTGACAGCCGCCTTGCTTTACGGAATCTTCGGCGTGTTGTTCCAGCTGTTTTATATGATGGCTTTTGCCACCGGAAGCATAGGGGCTACGGCAGCCATCAATAATTTCGGAGTCGTTTTTTCAATTATTGCGGGTATTTTTGTTTATAATGAGCCGATAAGCGCTTTCAAAATAGTCGGAATAGTCCTCATGGTAATCCCCTTCGTGCTTTTGCCGAAAAGAGACGGAGGCGGCTTCGGAGGAGGGAAGTGGCTGCTTTTTTCCGTTATCGCGGTTCTGTCCTCGGGGGCTTCGAATCTCCTTATGCTCATTTGCTCACATAACGGCTTTTCGGTTGAAAACTCGAGACAGGTTGTTATTTTCGGCTATGCCGCAGCCTGTCTTATTTCCCTTGCGATAATGAATCTGCTTCCGGGCAGCAAAATAAAATGCAACGCATTCGGCGACAGACTGTTTCTGCTGAAGACTGCGGGAGTGGCTGTGCCGCTGGGACTTTACAACGTCCTGCTATCATCGGGGCTTCATTATATCCCCGGCTCCGTTCTGATTCCCGTGGTCAGCGTTCTGTCAATGTCTGCAATACTGCTTATCGATCTTATTCTGTTCAGACAAAAGCTCACGGTAAGGCAGTATATAGGTCTCGGCATGGCGGTTCTGTGCGTTGTGCTGTTGAACATAGGCTGATATTCGGGCGCTCTTTTCACCGTTTCCCGACCTCTTTCGTATGCGTTCTGTCCGGGGGGGGCCGGAGATTAATTGCGACACACAAGCATTCTTTCCTCCTGTGTCCGGAAGGATGACGCGGCTGAAATCATGGAAAAGGTACTGTCCTCTGAGGTGTTCGACACAACAATTACCGAGAATATTTGATCCGCCGGTGGTAAGGTTCTCGTCCACGATAACATGAGCCAATTTGAATCGTAATTAAAATCGTCTTTCTTGGATTTAGGGCTGTCAGGAAATTGATATCTCGCAACATCGAGAGTTATACTGTTATCCAATCCACGAAACAGCATTTTCAGTCACCTCATCATCTGTAAGAAGAAGTGGATGTAACAGAAATCCGTTACATCCACTCGATATGGCGTAATTGAACGAAAAAGATACCGGTCGAAAAAGTGAAAATCCTTTTGACAATTATTTTTTTACTGAAAGTTTAATATCGCCTGTATCTGTGGTGATTTTGCATTTGCCGCCGGAAGTCGTTTCCGGCACGTCGATCCTGCCGGTATCGCTATGAGCAATAAAAACTTTGGAGGACAAGAGAGATCCGGTCACATCGCCTGTATCGGTACTGATTTCCAATTCGTCGGCATCACATCCTTCAAACCGCACGTCACCCGTGCTGCGCTCAATCGCGATCGTTCCTTCCGTGACGACATTTTTTAGCG